>JANNEI010000495.1:0-3064 GCA_031378565.1 Burkholderiales bacterium | reverse complement strand
GCCCGCGCCATCGCCGCAAAGGTGCAGGCCGATTTCGTCGATCCCAACCTGGCGCGCCAGCTCGACTTCATGGAAGCCGAACTGACAAAGACCGAATGGTTTGCCGGCAGCGAATTCAGCGCCGCCGACATCCAGATGAGCTTCCCGCTAGAAGCCGCCGCACAACGCGCCGGGCTCGATGCGCGGCGGCCGAAGCTGATGGCTTTCCTGAAGAAAATCCACGCGCGGCCAGCGTACAAGAAGGCGCTGGAGCGGGGTGGGGCGTACAGCTTTGCCGAGGATTGAATGGCGAAGTCGAGGTCGTCGTGAGCGTGAACGCGTTGGGGAACGTCAAACGACGGCCAACGGTGGTTCACCGAGATCCAAGGCTGGCTGTTTTCAATCACTGCACTTGCGGTCAGAATGATCGCTGTTGCGGGCGTTGATCCTGCGCTCATCGCGTCCCTCACAGTCACTCAAAGGAGTCCTCCTCATGGCCGTCTTGCGCGATCGTCCCTACACGCAGTTCAACTTTCTGGTGGACCTCGGCGACGGCAACACCGAGGGCGCGCAGGCGGGGTTTCAGGAGGTGAGCGGCCTCGGCATGGAAGTGGCCGTCACCGAATACCGCAACGGCAATGCAAGGGAAAACAGCGTCATCAAGCTCACCGGTCTGAACCGGGCCAGCGACGTGACACTGCGCCGCGGTGTGATCGGATCGCTGAGCCTGTATGCCTGGCTCGACCAGATTCGCAACGGCGACCAGAAGGCGCTGCGCACAGTCACCGTTCGACTGATGACCGAGGACCACACCGACGTGGTGCAGACGTGGAAGCTGCTGCGCGCGCGCATCATCAAGCACACCAGCGGACCGTTCAACGCCAAGAGTTCCGACGTGGCGATGGAGGAGATCGTGCTGGCGTGCGAGCGGCTTGAAATGGAGTAGGGCGAGGCGAACCGGCAAGGAACCGTGATGGCCGTGCTGCGCGACCGACCCTACGGAAACTCGAACTTCCTCGTCGATTTCGGCACGGCGGATTCGCGCTCCGTCACGGCGGGATTTTCCGAAGTCATCTTCCCGCCGTTCAAGGTCGATCGGCCTGCGGCCGATGCCGAGGCCGCCGGCACCGCGACCGGCACCGCGACCAATAACGCGATCGACGACTGCCTGGTCTTGAAGCGGGGCCTCATCGGCAGCCTGGACCTGTACGCCTGGTGGAACAAGGTGCGCCGCGGCAAGGCACCGCTGCGGCGCACGCTGAAGATCGAGCTTCTCGGCGAGGACCAGTCGAGCGTGGTGCTGACCTGGCGCTTTCGCAACGTGCGTCCGGTCAGCCTGTCGTATTCGCCGTTGCGTGCTGCCGAGGGCGGCATCGTGATCGAAACGATTGCGCTGTCGTTCGACAGCGTCGAAATGTCCTGATCCTTGTGCTTCTCGAACCTGGGCCGGGAGCAGCGGTCAGCGGAACCCGTCAGGTTCGCCACACGCGTGGCGCGCGTCCTTCCAGCTGCCACGCCACTTGCCGCCACGCGGCCCACACGGCAGTCAGCAGGTTCATCATCGGCTCAACGCGCGGTGCCAGCACGCGCATCACGACGATGCCGTCGTGCGCTGCCGTGGCCCCGGCAGTGGGCCTCAGGGCGTGGCCTTCGATCACGCTGCGGGCCGCGTCGAGCAAGGCATCGCGCCGACCGTTCGGCAATGCCGCACCGGCCGCAAACCACAACGTGCCCAACACGCGATGGCCGGCCCAGCCCAGCGGTGAGTCGAGCAGCCGCGTGTCGCTGGCGGCGATCACGCCGCGCTCAAGCCAGCGGCCGGGCAGCTCGATGGTCTGCGTGAAACTGCCGCGCTCGAAGGCCTGGTTGGAAGCCGGCAGCCCCAGCGCCAGCACGTCCCAGCCCATCATCTCGGCAGCAGGTGCAAGCTCGAAACGCAGGCGGTTCTCGGCCATGCAGCCGCTGTGGGCGATCGTCTCCAGCGGCAGCCATTCGAGTCGCGCGCGATCGGCCACGCATGCGGTCAACGATTGCAACGCCGGCTCACCGGCGCTGCGATAAAAGCGCGTGGCGCCGGGAGTGGTGACGAGCGCGTGCGCGCCGGGTTGCAGCGTGGCCTGGATGTGCAGCACGTCGCCGCCGACCACGCCGCCGGGTGGATGCACCAGCACGTTGTGGCAGATCGCGTCGCCTTCGGGGTACAGGCTTTGCAACACGCGCAGCGGCCCGCTGTGGCGGTCGTGGACGGTGCTGCGTTGGCCATCGAAACGATAGTTCAGGGTCAACTGCCCCTGCCAACCGGCACTGGAATTCATTCGCCTTGCGAGCCGCGGTGCGCCCAGCCGGTGGTGCGCTTCTCGATGAACGAGAACAGCTCGTACATCGCCATCGCCATCACGCCGACCACCAGCAGGCCGCTGAAGGCCAGGCCCATCTGCATCGAGCTGCCGGCCGAGATCAGCAGGTAGCCGATGCCTTCGTTGGCGGCCGTCATCTCGCTGACCGTGGTGCCGACGAACGCCAGCGTGATGGCCACCTTCAGCGAGCCGTAGAAGTACGGCATCGAGCGCGGCAGGCCGACCTTGACCAGCACGTCCCAGCGCTTGGCCCCCAGCACGCGCAGCACGTCTTCCAGCTCGGGCTCCAGCGTGGCCAGACCGGTGGCGATGTTGACCATGATGGGGAAGAAGGAGATCAGGAACGCGGTCAGGATCGCCGGCCCCGCGCCGATGCCGAACCACACCACCAGGATCGGCACGAAGGCCGCCTTCGGCAGTGCGTTGAAGGCCGTCATCAGCGGGTACACGGCCGCGTAGGCAATGCGCGAACTGCCGATCAGGAAGCCCAGCAGCACGCCGACCACGATGGCAATACCGAAGCCGACCATCGTGACCCAGAAGGTGCGCCACGCGTGGCCGGCGATCGGGCCCTTGAATTCCCAGGTTTGCTGCGCGATGCGCCAGGGGCTGGGAAAGATGAACTCGCTGACATTGAAGGCCCAGCACAGCAACTGCCACAGCAGCAAGCTGGCGATCAGCAGCAGCCAGGGCGACCAGGCTTCGAGATTTTTGGGGTTCATGGCTTG
>JANNEI010000488.1:0-7873 GCA_031378565.1 Burkholderiales bacterium | reverse complement strand
GTTGTCACCGACGATCGGCTTGGGCATGAAGGTGGCCGTCTTGCCATACGAATGCGCCACGTTCTGGATCACGTACTTTTGCAGCTGGACCCAGTCGGCGCGCTGCAGCAGCGTGCTGAACTTGGTGCCGATTTCCATCTGTCCGGCATTGGCCACCTCATGGTGGTGCACCTCGCAAGGGATGCCCAGGCCTTCGAGGATCAGGCACATCTCGGAGCGCATGTCCTGGAACGAATCGACCGGTGGTGTCGGGAAGTAGCCGCCCTTCACGGTGGGCCGATAACCGGAGTTGCCGTGCTCGTATTCCTTGCTGGTGTTCCAGGCACCTTCTTCGGATTCGATCTTCGAGAAGCAGCCCGACATGTCGTTGCCCCAGCGCACGCTGTCGAAGACGAAGAATTCGGGCTCCGGGCCGAACAGCGCGGTGTCGCCCAGGCCAGACGCCTTCATGTACGCCTCGGCGCGCTTGGCCAGCGAACGCGGGTCGCGCTCGTAGGGCTTGCCGTCACCGGGCTCGACCACGTCGCAGGTCAGGATCAGCGTGGGCTCTTCGAAGAACGGATCGATGTTGGCGGTGTTCGGGTCGGGCATGAGCTGCATGTCCGAAGCTTCGATGCCTTTCCAGCCGGCGATCGACGAACCGTCGAAGGCGTGGCCGGCGGTGAACTTGTCTTCATCGAAATGGGACACGGGCACGGAAACGTGTTGCTCTTTGCCGCGGGTGTCGGTGAACCGGAAGTCGACAAACTTGACTTCGCTTTCCTTCACCATCTTCATCACGTCGGCGACGGTCTTGGCCATCAATATCTCCTGGGGCGGCTTGTTGGGGAATGATTTTCAGCGGGTGGACGGCACTCAGGCAGCGCCCACAGGACGCCTCAAAAATGCGCACAGGAATGTAGCAGAAAGCGTGCCCAGCGAGTCCGTCGAGCGGCCGGGCTGAGCTGCCTGAGACAGGCCGCATCACAGCTACACCGCGGGCACGCACCCAGCGGGGTCGAGAGTCAGCATCGACATGGTGCATTCAACTGCACTAATTTGGGACTCGGCAAGTCACGTCATCGCACCAATTCAGGGCCGAGCTGCGCTCCGTGGTCGCGCAGGCCCTTCAACAACGCGGCATAGGCGGCGTCCAGCAGCGCGCTGTCGCCTTTGACGCCGAGCTCGATGTGTCGACCCCATTCGGGGTGGTCGACACTGGGCAGGCTGAACACCTTGACCCCGTCGAACGCGGCTTCGATGGATTCCATCAGCGGCGTCAGTGCCGCTTCCATCGCGCCGAAGACGATCACCGACTTCTCGGAAGTCGCCAGGCTGCGATGCAGCTGCGGGTAGTGGTGGTCGAGCACCCATTCGATCATCGGCCAGGCCATCACGGGAAAGCCCGGCACGAAGTGCACGCCGCCACCGCAGACGATGCTCGACGCCAGCGAGAAACCGGCGATCTTGTTGAAGGGAGTGGGAATGATGGCCGCACCGATAGGAAACACACCCATGTTCAGGCGGTGGACGTTGTCGTGGCGGTCCGGTTCGAACGGCTTGCCCTGCTCGGCCGCGGTCTCGCGCATGCGCTCGATGATGAAGTCGCGCGCCTGCGGGTGCAAGGCCAGCTCGACCCCGAGCGCGCGCGCGGCGCACTGGCGCGTGTGGTCGTCGGGCGTGGCACCGATGCCGCCACACGAAAACACCACGTCGCCGCTGTGGAACGCATGTTCCAGGTCGGCGGTGATGCGCGCCGGGTCGTCGCCCACATAGCGCACCCACGCGAGCCCGAGGCCGCGTGCGGCCAGCAGCTCGATGACCTTGGGCAGGTGCTTGTCCTGCCGTTTGCCGGACAGGATTTCGTCGCCGATGATGACCAGTCCGAAGTTCATGCAAGCGTGCTCAAGCGGGTGGAAGCGGCAGCCACGCCGCAGGCGATGCATTGTCGATCACGGCAGGCGATGCGTTGGCGATCGTGGCAGGCTGCATCGGTGCGACCGAAGCCGCGGGTGCGGCCATGACAGGCGGCGGCTCGCGCTGCGCACGCAAGGTTTGCAGGGCCGACAACGCGTAGTGCGCGAACCAGAGCGCCGAAAACGCGAACACCAGGGTGTAGATCCAGATGGCGACCGGCACCAGCACGGGTGCCAGCGCCACGAACATCACACCCGAGGCCCAGACCAGCGACGGTGCCGCGCCCAGGTAGCCGGTGAGCACGCCCATGCCGAACAGCGGGCCGCGGTGCAGCCGGATCAGCTCGCTGCGCTCTTCCTTGCTGGCGTGGTCGGCCAGCACGTCGTACGTCATCACCTTGTAGGTCAGCCAGCCCCAGATCAACGGCGGCACGATGAGCACCAGCGGCGGCAGGAACCACAACGGTATCGACACCAGCAGGGCCAGCAATGCGGCCAGCGTGGCCCACAAGCCGCCGAGCACCGAGCCCGCAGCCGATCCGCCCCGCTTGCGTTCCAGCGCCGGGAAGCGTCGCTGGACGACGAGGCTGAGCATCGACGGCGTCATCAGCACGGCCACGGCCAGCAGCGACAACACCACGATCACCGGCGTGGCCACGAACACCACCAGCAGTGGCGCCAGCACCAGTTTGAGCCCACCGAAACCGATCCCGTCCAGCCACGACAGCAGGGCCTCGACGATGGCGTAGGACTGCAGGCTGGCGCGCACCGCGTCGACCGTCGGAGCCCAGAAAAAATAGCCCAGCCCCAGCGCCAGGGCGACCATCACCAGCAAAGGCAGCAGGGACAGCGCAATGACGCGCGGATGCAGGCAATAGGCAGCGGCGCGCCAGAACGAATCGAGCAGCAATTTCATGGCTTCGAGGATAAGCGAGCGAACCGTCGGCTCGGCCCGCCGATGCGCATCGTCGTCCTGTCAGTCTTCGTCGCCGCCGCCCAGAACACCCCCGAGCGTGCCACCGAGCAAGCCGCCACCCACCAGGCCGCCGAGCAGCGAGCCTTCCTCGCGCGAGCCGCCGCGCTGCGGGGCTGCGGCGAACACGCGCGAGGCCAGCCGCGAGAACGGCAGGCTTTGCAGCCACACCGTGCCGGGCCCGGTGACCTTGGCGAAGAACAGGCCCTCGCCGCCGAACAGCGCCGTCTTGACCTTGCCCACGTACTGGATCTCGAAGTTCGCCGTGGGCGTGAAGGCCACGACGCAGCCGGTGTCGATCAGCAGCGTCTGGCCCGGCTGCAGATCACGCTTGAGCACCGTGCCGCCTGCGTGCACGAAAGCGAGTCCGTCGCCTTCGAGCTTTTGCATGAAGAAGCCCTCGCCGCCGAAGAAACCGACCGACATCTTCTGCTGCAGATAGATGCCCAGCGACACGCCCTTGGCAGCGCACAGGAAGGCGTCTTTCTGGCAGATCAGCATGCCGCCGAGCTGGCGCAAATCCATCGGCAGTATCATGCCGGGGTACGTGGCTGCAAACGCGACACGCAGTTTCTGCGTCGACTGGTTGGTGTAGACGGTGGTGAACAGCGACTCGCCGGTGATCAGGCGTTTGCCTGCGCCCATCAGCTTGCCCAGAAAGCCGCCCTGGCTGGCCGAGCCGTCGCCGAAAACGGTGTCCATGCCGATGCCGGCGTCCATGTACATCATGCTGCCGGCCTCGCCCACGGCCGCTTCGCCCGGGTCGAGTTCGACCTCGACGAACTGCATCTCGGCCCCCTTGATCTCGTAGTCCACCGCGTCCATCGCCATCTCGAGCACTCCTGTTTTTGACTGGGTGGCCGATATTAGCGGCGTCATGTGACGGCTTCGCCGCGCGGCAGCGATGGCGTTGCCGACACAGCGTCGACACAGCGTCGACACAACGGCGACGCACATTGTTGCAACTCTCCCCCTTCGTCGGGGTGGTGCGAATCAACCTCGTCGCGAGATGATTGAACGCTAATAAAAAGCAGGTCATTCATGCCACTGCACCTGCCCACCGTTCTCTGCATATCCATCGCGGTCCTGGCCATGTCGGCGGGTGTGATGACCTTGTTCGGCGTCACCAGTCGCATCTACCGCGGCTTCTGGTGGTGGGTCGCTGCGCAGTGGTTTCTCGCGCTGGGGCTTGTGCTCCATTCTTTCCGCGACAGCATGCCTGCCGGGCTGCCGGTGGCCAACCTGCTGGTGATGCAATGGCCGGTCGTCGTTCTGGCGGGTCTGCGGCGTTTTTATTCCCGCCACGAATGGCGCGTGCCCGCACTGGCCGACTGGCTGCTGTTGACCGGCGCGTTCGTGCTGTGGCTCGCCTCATGGGCCGCACACGACAGCCTTGCCACACAGGGGGTGATGTTTGCGGCCGGCTCGTCCGTGCTGCATCTGTACGCGGCCTGGCTGGCGTACAGGCTGCCCGCCTTCGTCCAGGGCTCGGCGTTGAAGGTGTTCGGCTTCACCGTGCTTGCCGGTGCCGTTGTGCAAGGCACTCCGGTGCTGCAGGCCGTCGGAAGCAACGGCGTTGCGGGGGGCGACCCGCTGTTGTTGGCCAGCAGCATGCTGATGGTGCTGAGCGCCCTGGTGATGGTCTACCTCGGTCTGCTGATGACCTTCGAGCGCACCGAGGCCAACCTTCGCATCACCCACCGCAAGCTGAAGTTCCTGGCCGACACCGACACGCTAACCGGCGTGCCCAACCGGCGTCACTTCCACGAGCGCGCCACCCAGGCACTCGCGCAGGCTGAAGGCAGCGGTGCCGTGCTGCTGATGTTCGACATCGACCATTTCAAGCAGGTCAACGACCTGCTCGGCCACGCGGCCGGCGACGAAGCGTTGCGCCAGGTGGCGCTGTGCACCCGCGAGACACTGCGCAGCCAGGATGTGGCGGGACGCCTGGGCGGCGACGAGTTCGGCGTGCTGTTGCCGGGCACCTCGGTCGGCGACGCGATGGTGGTGGCCTCACGCATCGTTGCGCGGCTGGAACACCGGCAGGTCGCGCCGCGCATTGCGCGCCTCAGCCTGAGTTTCGGCGTCGTGCAACTGACCCCGGCCGAGACGATTGCCGACGGCCTGCGCCGGGCCGACCAGGCGTTGTACGAAGCCAAGCGGCAAGGCCGCAGCCGCGCCGTGGCCGCCAGCGGTGCCGAGGACAAACCGGTGTTCGGCGAGAGCCGCGCGCTGGGCCTGACGCCTCACTGAACCGCGGGCAGCGGGCGATAGACTGGCGGCATGCCCGTCGCCGCGCCCTCTCCTGCCGTTGCGGCCGACCCCGCCGGCCCTGCCGCGCCCGCACCGCCGAAGCCCGGAGACAGCTATGTGCAGTCGTTCGCGCGCGGCTTGCAGGTCATCCGCTCGTTCAGCGCGCAGGCACCTCAGCAGACGCTGTCGGAAGTGGCGCTGCGCACCGGCCTGACGCGGGCCGGCGCACGCCGAATCCTGTTGACGCTGGAAGGCCTGGGCTATGTGTTCAGCGAAGGCCGGCAGTTCAGCCTGACACCGCGCATCCTGGACCTCGGCTTCGCCTACCTGTCGTCGCTGCCGCTGTGGAACCTGGCCGGACCGGTGATGGAGCGGCTGGTTGAATCGGTGAAGGAATCGTGCTCGGCCGCCGTGCTGGACGGGGCCGACATCGTCTACGTGCTGCGCATCCCGACCCACCAGATCATGAGCATCAACCTGGGGCTGGGCAGCCGCTTGCCGGCGCACTGCACATCGATGGGCCGCACCCTGCTGGCCGAACTGGCCGACGACGCGCTGGACCGCATGCTGCGCGCGCATCCGCCGACCCGCCGCACCGAGCGCACGCTGCTGGACATCGGCGCGCTGAAGGCCGAACTGCGTGCGGTGCGACAGCAGGGCTGGTGCCTGGTGAACCAGGAACTGGAAGAAGGATTGGTGTCGCTGTCGGCACCCATCCGCGACCGCTCCGGCCGGGCCATCGCCGCAATGAACATCAGCGGTCAGGTCAACCGCACGTCACCCGCCGACATGCTCGCGCACATGTTGCCGAAGCTGCTCGAAGCGGCGACCGAGATTTCGAAAATGCTGAAGATGAAGGCCTGAATTCAGCGGGCCAGCGTCATCAAACGCCAACCGGCCGGCGCAGGTGCCACGCCTTGGGCCGGGTGAAGGTCTGGATGCCGTAGGTCGACAGCGTCAGGCCCACGCCCGAGTCACCAACGCCCGACCACGGCAACCGCGGGCTCACGCGGTCGCAGCAGTTCCAGTAGACGCTGCCCGCGTTGACGCGCGACAGGATGGCGCTGGCGCGTGCTTCGTCGGGCGTGAAGACACCGGCGGTCAGGCCGTAGCGGGTGTCGTTCATCAGCGCCAGCGCCTCGTCGTCACCCGTCACTTTTTGAATGCCGATGATCGGGCCGAAGCTTTCTTCGCGCATCAGTTCCATGCGGTGGTTCACCTCCGTCAACACCGTGGGCTGAAACCAGTTTCCCGGGGGGTGGAGGCGCTGGCCGCCGACGTGCAACTTCGCGCCTCTGGCCAGGGCATCGGCCACCTGCGCTTGCAGGACTGCGAGCTGCGGCTCACGCGTGATGGCACCGATGGTGGTGTCGGCGTGCATCGGGTCGCCCAGCTTGAAGCCGCGCACGGTGGCGACGAACGCCTCGACGAAGGCATCGTGAATGCGCTCGTGCACGTAGATGCGCTCGACCGAGCAGCAGCTCTGGCCGCTGTTGTACATCGCGCCATCGGCCAGCGATTCGGCCGCCAGCTGCACGTTCGCGTCCTCGCACACGTAGGTCGGATCCTTGCCGCCCAGTTCGAGTTGCAGCTTCACCAGCCGCGGCCCCAGTGCGGCGGCGATCCTGACGCCGGTGGCGTGCGAGCCGGTGAAGAACAGGCCGTCGATGGGCTGCGACATCACCGCCGCACCCACACCGCCGTCACCCACCACCAGCGCGAACACGTCTTTCGGCACAGCCGATTCATGCAGCAGACGCGCGATGTGCTGGCCGCTCAGCGTGGCGAATTCCGACGGCTTGTAGAGCACTGCGTTGCCGGTCAGCAGCGCCGGCACGAACACATTGCCACCGACGAAGTAAGGGTAGTTCCAGGCCGAGATGTTGGCCACCACGCCGAGTGGCGGGTGGCTGATGCGCTCGGTCATGCCGGCCTCGCTGAACACCGTCTGCGTGGCCGTGCTGGGCTGCACCTGGTCGAGGAAAAAATCGATGCGCACCAGCAGGCCGTTCAGTTCGTTGCGCGACTGGGTGATGGGCTTGCCGACCTCCGCCGTCAGCGTGGCGGCCAGCGCCTCGGTCTGTGCCTCTACCGCCGCGCGAAAGCGCGCCATGCAGGCCATGCGCTCGGCCAGCGGCGTGGCGGCCCAGCCGGGTTGCGCGGCACGGGCCTGCTGCGCCTTGGCGGCCACGCTGTCGGCCGTGTCGGTAACCACCTCGGTGATGAGCGCGCCGGTGGCCGGGTTGTTGATCTTCAAGGTCGAAGCCATGCTCACATCGCCTGCAAAAAGAGCCGCTCGAAATCCGCCGCCGTGCAGGGGCGCGGGTTGGTCTGGTGGCAGCTGTCGGCGCTGGCGATCTCGACCAGGCGCGGCACCTGATCGCGCATGACACCCACCGCGCGCAGGTTGGCCGCGATGCCGATCTGCGCCTTCACCCCGCGCAGCCACGGCACGAAGGCGGCGCCGCCGCCGTGCACTCCCGCTGCGTGCGCGAGTTCGTCGTATTTGTGCGGCACCGCCTCGAAGTTCCAGGCCAGCACGCGGTCGATCATCAGCGCGTTGGCCAGGCCATGGTGCAGGTCGCAGACCGTGCCCAGTGCGTGCGCGCAGGAATGCACCGCGCCCAGGTCTTTCTGGAACGCGATCGCGCCCATCATCGAACTCATCATCATGTCGGCCCGCGCGGCCAGGTTGCCGGGCTCGCGCACTGCGGTGGCCAGCGCGCGTGCCGCGATCCGCGTGCCTTCCAGC
>JANNEI010000660.1:0-5564 GCA_031378565.1 Burkholderiales bacterium | reverse complement strand
GCGCTCGGGAATCTTCGGCACCATGTTCGCGTAGTAGTTGCTGCGGCCGCGGATTTTCTCCAGCGACTCTGCGTCCAGCAGGCCGTGGCTGGCCATGAAGTCGGCCGTGGCGTTGCCGCCGATGCCGGCCGTGGAGCCGCTGGCCAGCCGCGCCACGTTGTAGTCGGTGGCGCTGATCCAGAGGCGGCATTCGCGCTCGGGCGTCGACCAGCGCTCGGTCAGCCAGTGCGCCAGCCCCATGTGGTCGGGGTGCATGTGGGTGACCACCACGCGCAACACAGGCAACCCGCCCAACTCTTTCGCGAAAACCTGCTCCCAGGCGTCGCGCGTGGCGTCGTTGGTGATGCCGCAATCGACGATGGTCCAGCCCTGCACTTTTCCATCCGGGCCGTCGATCGTGTCGCGCAGCAGCCAGAGGTTGATGTGGTCCAGCGCAAATGGCAGCGCCATGCGCAGCCAGCGCACGCCGGGCGCCACCTCGAGCGTCACACCCGGCTCGGGCAGTGCGTCGCCGAAGGGATAGGCAAGCTGCCGCTCCTGGTCGTTCATGGGCTTCATCATGGGTTCGCTACACTTTACGTATACGTCAATCAGCCGAGTGTAAGACCCCCATGCCCGCCACCGCTGTCGCCGATGCGTCGCTCCAATCCGGCGCTGCGGCAACACCCACCTACACCATCAGCGAGCTGGCCCGCGAGTTCGACCTGACGACGCGCGCGATCCGCTTTTACGAAGACCGCGGCCTGCTGCAGCCGGCCCGCAGCGGGCGCAACCGCGTCTACACCGCGCGTGACCGCACGCGGCTCAAGCTGACGCTGCGCGGCAAACGCCTGGGGCTGACGCTGGCCGAAGTGAAAGAGCTGGTCGACATGTACGAATCGCCGCGCGACACCGGGCCGCAGCTGAGCAAGTTCCTGGCCGTGCTGGCCGCGCACCGCGAGGAACTGGAGCAGCGCCTGTCCGACCTGCACGCCACGCTCGACGAGGTGCGCTCGCACGAGAAAGAAGCGCAGCGTCTGCTGTCGCCCGCCAGGAAAAAGAAGGCGGCCTGACCCCGGTCGCTGCTTGAACCCGATCGATTTCCAGGAGACACACCATGAACCTTCCCGGCCTGAACTTCCAGTTGGGCGACGACATCGACGCGCTGCGTGACGCGGTGCGCGACTTTGCGCAAGCCGAGATCGCGCCGCGCGCCGAAGCCATCGACCGCAGTGACCAGTTCCCGATGGACCTGTGGGAAAAGATGGGCGCGCTCGGCGTGCTGGGCGTGACGGTGAGCGAGGAATACGGCGGTGCCGGCATGGGCTACCTGGCCCACATGATCGCGATGGAAGAAATCAGCCGCGCCAGCGCGTCGGTGGGCCTGAGCTACGGCGCGCACAGCAACCTGTGCGTGAACCAGATCAAACGCAACGGCAGCGACGCGCAACGAAAAAAATACCTGCCCAAGTTGATCAGCGGCGAGCATGTGGGCGCGCTGGCGATGAGCGAGCCGGGGGCCGGCTCCGACGTCATCAGCATGAAGCTGAAGGCCGAGGAGAAGGGCGGCGTCTATCGGCTCAACGGCAACAAGATGTGGATCACCAACGGGCCCGACGCGCACACCCTGGTGGTGTACGCCAAGACCGAGCCCGAACTGGGCGCGCGCGGCGTCACCGCCTTCCTGGTCGAAAAGGGCATGCCCGGCTTCAGCGTCGCGCAGAAGCTAGACAAGCTGGGCATGCGCGGCAGCCACACCGGCGAGCTGGTGTTCAACAACGTCGAGGTGCCGGCCGAGAACGTGCTGGGCACCTTGAACGGCGGTGCCAGGGTGCTGATGAGCGGCCTCGACTACGAGCGCGCGGTGCTGGCCGCCGGCCCCATCGGCATCATGCAGGCGGTGATGGACAACGTGGTGCCCTACATCCACGACCGCAAGCAGTTCGGCCAGAGCATCGGCGAGTTCCAGTTGATCCAGGGCAAGGTGGCCGACATGTACACCGTGCTGCAGGCGGGCCGCGCGTTTTGCTACACGGTCGGCAAGAACCTCGACCTGCTCGGGGCCGAGCACGTGCGCCAGGTGCGCAAGGACTGCGCGAGCGTCATCCTGTGGTGCGCCGAGAAGGCGACCTGGATGGCCGGTGAGGGAATCCAGGTGTTCGGCGGCAACGGCTACATCAACGAGTACCCGCTGGGCCGGTTGTGGCGCGACGCCAAGCTGTACGAGATCGGTGCCGGCACGTCGGAGATCCGCCGCATGCTGATCGGGCGGGAGTTGTTTGCGGAGACGATGTGAGATTGAGCGCCCAACCGCACGCCGACTGCCTGGCCCTCTTTGGGCGATGGCATTGACTTCATCCGCACGACTCCAGACACTTTGAGGATGGAATCCCATGCCGAAATAGTGAACAGTCTGCGCACCGGTCGGGCGAGCCGGTTCGCGATGAGGTCCCGCTGCCTGTCTGGTGTGCTCTTGGCGTCGCACTTGATCGGCTGCGGCGGGGGGTCGGCACCGTTGCCGCCCATCGACAGCCCACGCGAACTACGGCCGTTGGCGGGTGTTTCCGATTGGGAAACCTCCGGCGGGAACGCCCGACACGATGCGTACGTTCCCGTGACTTTGGATCCAGCGCGATTCGCGCATCGCTGGACGCGCGATCATCCGTGGACAGGGCCGACTTCCGCCGTGGTCACCAGCGATGCTGCCGTCTTCCTGGTCAGCCCGTGGGCGGCGGGTCAGGCCATGCTCGCCGCCCTCAACGAACTGGACGGCGCAACCCGCTGGTCCGTAGCGATTCTCGGTGCCCGCCATGTCGATCCGCCCGCAGCTTTTGGGCGAACCGTGCTTGTCGCCAGCAGCGATCCAGGGCGGACGCTGTTGAGCGCATTCGACACCGGTTCTGGTGCCCTTCGCTATGTCACCGAGCAGACCTATGCGCCGCCGGCTGAAGCGCCGCCTCTGCTGCCGGCAATTGCCCTGGGAGGCGCGGTTTTCGCGGGAGGTGCCCCTGGCGGCGGGATATTAAGCCTCGATGCCAGCTCCGGGAGCCTGCGCTGGAGCGCCTTGATCAACGCGCCCCGTGCTGCCGAATACAGCCACTGGAATCCTTCGGCGAGCAGCTCGTTCGTGATTGCGCAGGCCAACGGCACATTCAGTGCATTCGAGACCTCTTCTGGCCAACGGGCGTTTGACCTCGCCGTGCCAGGCGAGGATCCGGGTCTCGTCGGCACCGCTCTCGGCGTGTCCCCCGTATTCCTGAGTCCCGACGTTGCCCTCGATACGGCGATGGTCATGGACCGGCGCTGGTCCGCTTCCGTACCTTTCGACAATACGTTGACGATCATCGACGTTGGCAGCCGCAGAGGCACGGTCAGTCGCCGCGGCCAGTTTGCTACCGCTCCGATATCCGGCGCGGAGAATCGATTGATTTTCGTTGGCAATGGCATGACCGGCATGGTCGAAGCACTCAGCCAGGAACAACTTGTGACCCTGTGGACGTGGGCATTGCCGCCGCCTCAAGGCACCGGATTCTCGGGTGACATGGTGCTCACTCGCAACCTGCTGTTCGTCGCGGGCGATCACGTCACCTTCGCTGTCGACCTGGCCACTCGCAAGGCGGTCTGGTCGTACCCGGCGGGCGGGCCATTGGCGATATCGGCGAACGGCATCCTCTACATCGCGGTGCACGACACCGCTTTTTCACCAGCGCGCAGTTCACTCGTGGCGATTGACCTGCATTGACCTTCGTTGGCGCTTCAGGGCCGATCCGAGCTGCCACGGCGAGGTGTGGCTTGTGCGGAAGCGCCGGCAAGGCGGCTGGGGTCATGGACTGCGTGCAGTGCGCGCCCTACCGTGGCACCCGAGCCGCCGTGCGTACACTGACCGTCACTCGACGCAGCACACCAGCATGACCACCGAACTCGACGAACTGTTTCAAAGCAACCGGCGCTGGGCGCGCGACACCGAGGCGCGCACGCCGGGGTTCTTCACCAGCCTGTTGCAGCAGCAGGCACCGCAGTACCTGTGGATCGGCTGCTCCGACAGCCGCGTGCCGGCGAACGAGATCGTCGGGCTGCTGCCGGGTGAAATGTTCGTGCACCGCAACGTCGCCAACGTGGTGGTGCACTCGGACCTGAACTGCCTCAGCGTGATCGAGTTCGCCATCGACCAGTTGCAGGTGCAGCACATCATCGTGGTCGGCCATTACGGTTGCAGTGGCGTGCGCGCGGCCATGCTGAACAAGCGCATCGGGCTGGCCGACAACTGGCTGCGCCATGTGCAGGACGTTCGAAAAAAGCACAAATCGTGGCTGGACGGCATGCCCGACGAGGCGATGCGCCTGAACGCGATGGCCGAACTCAACGTGCTTGAGCAATCGCTCAACGTCTGCGAAACCACGGTCGTGCAGGACGCCTGGGCGCGTGGTCAGAGCGTGGTGGTGCACGGCTGGGTTTACGGCCTGCACAACGGGCTGCTGGAAGACCTGAAGATGACCGTGCGCAGCGACTCCGAACTGCTGGCCGCGTACGGCCTGGCGCTCGGCGGCCTGAAGCATCGCTTCGACGCCCTGCGCAAGCAGGGTCGGCCCTGACGTTGCCGCGCATGTTTCCGCAAAAACTCACCGACTCGCGCGCGTTCGACATTGCACAGGCCATGCTCGACGGCTTCAACCGCCACTACCGGCTGTTCCGTGAAACCAGCGCCGACGCCAAGCGCCGCTTCGAGGCCGCCGACTGGCACGGCCAGCAGCGTGCCCAGCGCGAGCGCATCGAGTTCTACGACCTGCGCGTGGCCGAGGCGGCCGAGCGGCTGCAAACCGAGTTCAAGGCCAGCGAGCTGAGCACCGACGTGTGGCAGCAGGTCAAGCTGCACTACATCGGCCTGCTGACCAACCACCACCAGCCCGAACTGGCCGAGACCTTCTTCAACTCGGTGACCACGAAAATCCTGCACCGCAGCTACTTCCACAACGACTTCATCTTCGTGCGGCCGGCGGTCTCCACCGAGTACATCGAGAACGACGAGGTCGCGTCGCGCCCCACGTTCCGCGCCTATTACCCGAGCAAGGAAACCCTGCGTGACACATGGCTGCGGCTGGTCAACAACTTCCAGCTGGGCTGCGAGTTCGAGGACCTGGAGCGCGATGTCGACGACGTGCAGGCCGCGGTGTCGGGCGAGCTGGGCGACTTCCGCATGCGCGCCAATTTTCAGCTGCAGGTGCTGTCGTCGCTGTTTTTCCGCAACAAGGGTGCTTACATCGTCGGCAAGGTCATCAACGGCTTCAAGGAAACGCCGTTCGCGTTGCCGGTGCTGCACACCGAAAAGGGTGAGCTGACGATCGACACGGTGCTGTTCGGCGAAGACGAGCTGCTGATCCTGTTCAGCTTTGCGCGCGCCTACTTTCTGGTGGACATGGAAGTGCCGTCGGCCTACGTGCAGTTCTTGCGCTCGATGATGCCGCGCAAGCCGCGCACCGAGCTGTACAACGCGCTGGGTTTGCAGAAGCACGGAAAAAGTCTTTTCTACCGCGACTTCCTGGCCCACCTGCGGCACTCCACCGACAAGTTCCGCATCGCGCCGGGCA
>JANNEI010000659.1:0-5691 GCA_031378565.1 Burkholderiales bacterium | reverse complement strand
TAAGGCGCGCAGGGAGTCGGGCATCTCGGCCAGCGCCTGCTGCCCCAAAGTCTCGATGGCAGTCGCCACAGCGTCCGTGCGCTCGCTGGCATGGAACACGCCGTTGATCACGAGTCGCTGGTTGTTCAAGCCCAGCGCATGCAGTTCTTCGGAGGTGCGCGCCGCCTCCGCGATCGCACCCTTGTCCGGCCGTGCCACCAGGATCACGGTGGTCTTGCCCGGATCGCTCAAGGCGTCGAGGGCGGCCTTGAAGCGCGCCTCCTGCATCTTCAGACCTGAGTGCGGGCCGAGGCACGAGGCCCCGCGGTCATTGCCGTCCAGAAAGCCACTCCACGCCTTGGGCAGGCTGAGCAGACGCAGGGTGTGGCCAGTGGGTGCGGTGTCGAAGACGACATGGTCGAAGTGTTCGGCATCGTCGGACAGGAGGGAAGCGAACTCGTCGAACGAAGCGATTTCGGTGGTGCAGGCGCCAGACAATTGTTCGCGCACCGTCGCGAGTTCGGCCTCGCTCGCACCGGTGCCCATCTGCGCCAGGACGCGTTGCCGGTAGGACTCGGCAGCCGTATCCGGATCGATGTTCAGGACCGACAGGCCCGGCGCACCCGGCACCGGCGTGGGGACGTTGCGCAGTTCGATGCCGAGCATTTCATCGAGGTTCGACGCCGCATCGGTGCTGACCAGCAACACCTTCTTGCCGGCATCGGCGAGGGCAAGGGCTGCAGCCGTCGACAGCGATGTCTTTCCGACGCCGCCCTTGCCAGTGAAGAACAGATGCCGGGTCGGCTCGCAAAGGAAGCCGGCACTCAGGACTTTGACTGCCATGTCGACTGCCTTGTTCGCATCAAACACCGAATGAATTGAAGTGACCCCACCGGCGGTCGACGCTGAAGCCGCAAAGTGGCTCGGTTCCCCATTGGGCAGCGCTCGAAGCCATTCGCAATTGACACAGATCAAGGCGCAGTCGGTGGAAGGGCATTGCCATATAAATGGCTTGCACTCACCGTTCGATCCGTCGGCTCATCCCACAGACTGTGCGGGGCCTGCCGCCTCACACCATCACAGGATGGTGACGAACTGATCCCGGTCGGGTCGGACACGCCCCGCCTTGCGCTTGCTCACCGTCCCGATGTTGACAAAGCAAACGGCTTGCTCGTCTGTACCCACTCCGAACAGCGTCCTCATTCGTTCGGTGCTCATGGCCTGGCCGCTGGTGAGCCCACTGCCAAAACCCATTGCATGGGATGCGAGGAGCATGTTCTGCACCGCGCAGCCGAGCGACATTGTTCGCTCGACGTTCGGAATCTCTGGCTCTTGCTCCGATACAAGGCGCAGGATGGCCAACATCAGCATTGGCGCGCGATGCGCCTTCTCGCGAGCCACCTCGATCTGCACGCGGGTCGCACCAGGGTCGCGGTCGATCAGCGCAAGCGCGAAGACCTCTGCCAACAAGCTGCGTTTGTGCTGCGGCACGATGACGAACCGCCACGGCAGCAACTGACCGTGGTCGGGTGCCGCCGCAGCAGCAGCAAACAGTCGGGCGAGCTGGGCGTCGCTCGGGCCGGGTTCCACCAATCGCTTCGGCGACAAGTTCTGACGCGACGCGATCAGCGCGCAAGCGGCCTCGGCGAGTGGTTCGCCCGACCAGGCAGGTGCCTGGACGTCAGCGGGCCTGCCATCACCGCGCGAGCGCGCCCGGACTTCAACATGCTCGGTGGCATTCATCATTCAACGCTCCACAGACGGAGGCACGGGGCACTTGCAGAACCCCGTGCCGAACGCACACAACAGCATCACAACTCAGGCGAACCGGCGTTCCTTGAGCGTCACGGTGGCCTTGTAGTCCTCCACCGTGCCGACGCGGCGGATGCTGCCCCAGGTGCCCTTGTAGTACGGCACCACGTTGCGATCCACCCAGTCGGTCGTCACGTTGCCCGCGATGCCGTTGAAGTAGCCGAACATCATGAAGGTCTGGCCGGCCTTGATCGACTTCGACGGGTACACCATCGCATAGCTGCTGCCGAAGTCGTTGAAGATCTCGACCACGTCGCCGGGGTTCGCACCGACGGCCTTGGCGTCATCGGGGTTCATCTCCAGGAACGCCATCGGGTAGCGGTCGCGCACCGCTGCGTCGTACTGGTTGTGATATGCGGTCTGCCACACCTCGTTGGCGCGGCCGTTGTTGACCCAGAACTTGTGCTTCTCCTTTTGGCCCGCCACCGGCTTCGGTCAATGCTTTCAATCTCTATCGCGCCCGCAGTTACCTCACACGTATGCCAATGTGGATCGGCCGTGGGCCGTTCTGGAGGCGCACGGACTGAATGTCAGCGTCATCCGCACAGCGCTTTGGGGCAGCGCCTACATCGCAGTCGCCACCGTCCCCCCGGCGGCTGCCGAACGCGAGTGATCTGTTTCGTCACCCCTCTTTCCATCGAGCCTGAAAGTGTTTCCCATGAACAACCGATCAATTGCCCCTTCATTTGCAATCACTACCGCAACCGCAATCGCCATCGCACTGTCACTGGCTGCGGTTGCGCAATCCGCCCAGGCTTCCGGCAAGCATGCCGCCGGTCGTGATGAGTCCGCCATCGGCGAACCCGGCAAAGCGGCCAGCTTGATCCGCATGCGTGCCTGCAGCCGGGGCACTGCGACGCCGGCATGAAGGGCGCGGTGGCCGTGGCGGCCGCCAGGGCCGCGCTCACCGGCATCGGTCACGGCATCGGTTACGGCATTGGTCACGGCCACCACAAGCACTGATTCGAACCGTCAGTGCCGCAGACCGCTGCGGCAGCGGTCACTGGCTCAACACTCGCCGCACACACGAACTACCTCGCGCGGTGGATCATGTGCGCTGGCCAGCGTGATGCGGGGCGGATGCGGTAGCCATCACCGACCACCACTCTCGTCGCACCACCAGCAGCACCAACATCACGAGCAGCGGCAGCGCCAGCCAGCCGAAGCTGCGTTCGGCGAGCGCGCCGAACAGCCATCCGCCTGCGGCCGAGCCCAGCGTCTGGCCGAAGCCGGCTGCTGCGGCCAGGCTGCCCATCACGACACCCAGCCTGTGGGGTGAGGCACCCGCAGCCAGGTAGGCGATGACCGGCAGCACCAGGCCGGTGCCGGCCGAGGTCAGACTGACGCCCAGGTACATCCAGGCATCGGACCCATCCACGGCCAGCACGGCCAAGCCGGCGATCGCAAGCAGCAGGCCGACACCCATCAGGATGCGAGTCGGAATCTTCTCCAGCAGCGACGTGACGAAGAGCAACGCGTTGACGCCCAGCATCACGAGGCTGCACTCGGCAAGCATGATGGCGGCCTGACGCGAGGGCGGGCCGGACTGCTGCTGTCCCTGCAGAACGATGCCCAACTCGAAACCCGCCAGCACGAACATCACCGTGCCGCTCAGCCACAGCAGCGCGACCGGATGGCCGGCTGCGGAACCGACCGGTTTCACTTTCGCCTTCGCTTTCGCATCGGCTTCGGCTTCGGCATCGGCTTCGGCTTCGCCTGCCGCGTCCGCCACGAGGGAAGCAGGCAGCGTGGCAGCCAGTCCCAGCATCGTCACCCCTCCGAGCAACGCCGACAGCACCAGCACCACCTGCACCGACAGCGCAGCAGACACCGCTGAGGCGCTGAACCATGTCCCGACCTGATGGGCCACCGCGCTGAGCGCCGGGCCGAACAGGAATCCGAGCAGCGACATCGCACCCAGCCACGCGAAACGTCGTGCCCGCTTTTTTTCTGGCGTGTGTTCAGCCACCAGCGCTGCGACGACAGGAACGACGGCTGCGACGAAAAAACCGGTGGTGCCGCGCAAAGCATAAATTCCTGACAAGCCGGCCAGCGCCGGAACCAGCAGAAGCAACAGGCTGGCGACATAACCGATCAGCCCGATGATGAGGATTCGTCCGCGCCCGACGCGGTCTGACGCAAGCCCCCAGAGCGGCGCACCCAGCAGCACCCCGGCCGCGTACACGCCGCTGAGAAAGCCGACGTGGCGGCCCACCTCCGCAGCGCGGGCACCCGGCATCAGCATGTCCAACCAAGCCGGCAACACGGGCAACAGCGCCCCGTAGCCCGCCGAGACGATGAAGACGGAGCCCGCCAGCCACGCCAGTTGCACCGGCCGCAGTCCGGCGGTGTCAGCCGCCCTTCCAGGCGCGCAAGCTGCGCTTGCGTGTGTCACGTCTGCCGGCTCTGCACACCGGTCGGCACACCCGTGGGCACACCCGCAGTCACACCCCAGCGGCGAGCCAGAAAGTTGTAGATCGGCACGAACACCAGTCCGACATACGCTCCGTACAGAAAGCTCTCGATCAGGCCCAGGCAGAAGCCCCAGAAGGTCAGCCACTTGAACGCCGGCAACACCATCTCCAGGAACGGCGCCATGTGCAAACTCGGCGGCACCACCAGGCCGTAGACGACGCACAGCACGAAGCTGAAGGCAGTGAAGATTCCCAGCGACCAGCTCACGACTTTGATGTTCAGCATGTCATTTGCTCCTTTGGGTTTCAGTCGTTCAATGCCGATGCCCGCCGGACTTCTTGTCACTCGCAGGGCGCTGCGCTTCGTCGCTTTCATTTCCACCCTCACTTCGTCGACGGCCGCCTCCGCCATGCCCACCATGCCCACCGTGACCGAACATGTGCATCGCGACGAAGGCGATGAAGGTCAGGATCCAGAACCAGTTTTCGACGAACCAAGTCATGACGTTTCTCCCTGGGGTTGGCGCTGCGCGCTCACAACAACACCGGCCGGTCCGGCAGTTCATTCGTGTCGGCGCCGCCGGCCGGGAAGTGCAACGCCAGATGTTGTGTGACCGCCTGCACGCCACCGAGCACGCCGCCCTCGAAGTCGGCTTGCCGGAAGGCCGCTTCCATCTGACGGCACACCGCGTTCCATTCCTGCGCATCGACCTTGGCGGCTATCCCGCGGTCGGCCACGATCTCTACTGCCCGGTCGGCCAGCAGCAGGTAGATCAGCACGCCGGTGTTGTCCCGCGTGTCCCAGACACGGAGCTGCGCGAACAGGTCGACCGCGCGGTCGCGGGCCGACTGCCCCTTGAACAGCGGTGCGCCGTCGAGCGCGCCCTCGACCGCGAAGCGAATCTCGCCGACATGCGCACTCTCGCTGGTCTGGATGGCCTGTTCGATCTTGCTCAGCGTGCTGCGCGGAAAGGCTTTTTTGACCTGACCGTCAGTGAGCAGCAGGTGGCGCACGATGCGTTGAATGTTCATGCTCACCACCTCCCCGACGCGCCGCCGCCGCCGAAGCCACCGCCCCCACCGCTGAAGCCGCCACCGCCGCCGCGGCCACCCCCTGCGAACCCGCCCAGCCCGCGCCCCAGCATGCCGCCACCCATCAGGGTGACCACCATCGCGATCACGCCGGCGAGCGCCGCCATCGAGATCGCACCGACGACGAACCATGCGATCACCGCAACGACCCCGCCGGTAACCAAGGAGCCAGGAACCTTGCCCAGCACCGCACGCAGCACGCCGCCGACCGCGAGCGCCACGATGAACAGCATCGGCGCGTATTGCTGAACATCGCCGATGCCCTGGGGGGCGCACGCGGCGGGTGCCGGCAAGGGTTCACCGTCGATGACGCGGATGATCTGATCGACCCCGGCGGTGATCCCGCCGTAGAAGTCGCCACCCTTGAAGCGCGGCAGGATCGTCTCGCTGATGA
>JANNEI010000567.1:0-2990 GCA_031378565.1 Burkholderiales bacterium | reverse complement strand
AGCTCTTCGGTTTGCGTCTTCAGGCGGTTGTAGGCCGGTGCCGCCTGGTCGCGAACGTCCTGCACCGTGCTCGACAGGCTGTCGAGCGCGCCGTTGGCCGCTCGCTGCGTGGACTTGATGGCGTTCTCGGCCGATTGGGCTGCCTGGTCGGCGAGGTTGGCGGGGCTGGTTTCGAACGGCTTGTTGGTCAACATGATGGTGGTCCTTGAGAGTGAAAAAAGGCGGGGAGACAGGGGGACGTTCGGCGGCGTCAGTTCTTCTTGATGATGCCGAACAGGAAGCTCGCCACTGCGAGAATCGCGAACAGAACGAACAGGATCTTGGCGATGCCGGCGGCGCTGGCAGCAATGCCGCCGAAGCCGAACAACGCGGCGATCAAGGCAATCACGAAGAAGACAACGGCGTAGTGCAGCATGGCTATTTCCTTGTTGAACGAGCGCGCTGGCACTCGGGTTTTCATGGCTCGCAGCCGGGGGGTCTGACTGCGATGAATGAAGTTTCGCCTCGCGAGGTCAGCGCGGCGATAGGCGCGCTTGCCGCCCCGCTGTCGGGCGAGTGAGCGACCCCGGGTAGGACGACGCCGACAGCGGCCGCTGCCGAAACACGAGCGTTGCTCAGGCCGCGGCGTTCACGCTGGCAACGTGGGTTCCGGCGCGGCGCTGCGCGGCTGCGATCGAAACCTGGGGCAGCCTGACTTCGACGCAGGTGCCTTGCCCGGGTGCCGACGTCAGCGTCATCACGCCGCCTTCGGCCTCCACCCGGTAGCGCATGCCGAGCAAGCCGTGCGCCGAGGTGCGCGGCAGATCGGTGTCGAAGCCGACGCCGTCGTCGCGCACCGACGCGTGAACCTGCCCGTCGTGCGCCCACAGCTTGACTTCGATGCGCCTGGCCTGCGCGTACTTGGCGATGTTCGTGAACGCCTCCTGGACCAGCCGGTAAATCATCAGCTCAGCCGAAGGCTTGAGCCCCACCGTGTCGAGCTCGAAATCGACCGCCAGGCCCGACCGGTCGGCAAATTCCCGCGCCTGGATTTCGAGCGCCGCCACGAGGCCGAGGTTGCTGAGCGACGAAGGCCGCAGGTCTTCGATGATGCGACGCTTCAGGGCGATGCCGCTGTTCAGAGTGTCGTTCAGGTGCACCAGGCGCTCAGCCGCTTCAGGGCTCAGCACACCCAGCCGCGATTTGAGGCGCGCGGCGTCGAGCTTGGCTGCTGTCAGCAGGGCACCCAGTTCGTCGTGGAGGTCGCGCGCCAGCCGGCTGCGCTCGTCTTCGCGCGCGGTTTTCAAGTGGTGCGCCAGTTAGGTGAGTTGTGCCGTGCGCCTGCGCACCTCGGACTCCAGCCGGTCGGCTTCGGCCTGCAGCAGGCGCTGTTGCTCGGTGCGAAAAGCGTCCAGTGCATTCGTCTGACGCAGGTACATGAACAGCGCCAGCAGGCTCATCGCCGTCATGGCCGCCACGCCGATGCGGCTCAGCAGCAGCGTGTCGTAAATGTCCTTGCGGCCCGCTCGCACCTTGACCGACTCCCACTCCAGCAGCTCCTCGCTCAGCACCCGGATCGACTCCATCTGCTCCTTGCCGATGTCGGTCATCAGCAGCGTTTTCGCAACCTCCGGTTTGCCTTCGTCGAACACGCGCATGGTTTCCTTCAGCTCGGACATCTTGCCGTCGACCAGCTTGCGCATCTGCTGCAGCGACTGGGCGTGGGTCGGGTCGTCGGCGTAGTATTTTTCGAGCCATTCCAGCGACTCGCGGATGCCGTTCAAGGCTTCGCTGTACGGCTTCAGGTAGGCGGGTCGCTGGGTCAGCAGGTAACCACGCTGGCCGGTTTCAGCGTCCACCATCTTGCGCAACAGTCCTTGTATGTTCTGTCGCGCCTGCCCCATGGTGCCGAGCCGGTCCAGCGTGACGGTCGACTGCTGGTAGCTGGTTTCGCTGATGAAGATGAGCGCCAGCGAGGCCAGCGCTGCCAGCGGCAAGGCGAACGGGCTGCGCTTGAATCGCGAAAGAATGTCTGTGTCCAACTTATGCCTCTAAACTATTATTTGTCCTGCTGACCGACTGTTTGACCGCACCGAAGCCACCATGATCCGAATTGCCATCGTCGACGACCACGCCATCGTGAGGGCCGGCCTGCGCCAGTTCTTCTCCGAACAGGTAGACCTGACGGTGGTGGCCGAAGCCTCGAACGGGCGCGAAGCGCTCGACATTGCGCGCAAGGGCGAGGTGGACGTGATGGTGATGGACTTGTCGATGCCCGACCAGAGCGGCGTGGATGCGCTGCTGGCCATCAAGGCGCGCGCGCCGGAGTTGCCGGTGCTGATCCTGAGCGGGTTTCCCGAAGAGCACTACGCCACCACCTTGCTGCGCCAGGGCGCGAGCGGCTACCTGAACAAGGAATGCGACCCGGAAGAAATCGTCAAGGCAATTCGCACGGTGTTCAGGGGCCGCAAGTACATCACTGCGGGCGTGGCCGAGTTGCTTGCCGACGGATTGAGCGGCGGCGGTGACAAGCCGAGCCATGAACAATTGTCGGAGCGCGAGTTCCAGGTGTTCCTGCGGCTGGCCAAGGGCGAGACGATCGGCCACATGGCCGACAGCATGTCGCTGAGCGTGAAGACGGTGAGCACCTACCGCACCCGCGTGATGGAAAAGATGAAGCTCGAGTCGAACAGCGACCTGACTTACTACGCGCTGAAGAACGGTCTCATTCAATAGGCCGCCGGCTTGCAAGTGGTGGCGCTCAAGCCAGCGCGTTGAAGCCGCTGTTGCCGGTGTCGCCCGCGGCCAACCTCGTGCAGTACTGGATCAGCGCGTCGATCTCGTTCGATTTGTCGAACACGCGGTCGGCCCCGAGTTCCAAGCACTTCCATCGCCCGGACACTGCCTGCACCACCAGTCTGGCGTGACCCTTGGGTCGATGCATCAGCTGGGAAACAACAAGGAATCAACCATGAAAAAGCTGTCACACATCACCCTGGCGCTGCTGGCAC
>JANNEI010000562.1:0-1604 GCA_031378565.1 Burkholderiales bacterium | reverse complement strand
GTCAGCGTGTGCGTCAGGTCGATGACCGTGATGCGTCCACCCGCCAGTGCACCGGCCAGCGCGCTCAAGATTTCGTGCGCTTCCATTGTCATGTTCCTCCCGCCGCCAGTTCGCGTTCCAGCACCTTCGGGTTGTCGCGCCAGCGCTCGCGCCACTCCCTTGCCACATCGCCGGGGTAGACGTCTTCCACGCCCTGCTGCAAGGCCTGCACGATGGCCGCGGCCAGCGCGGCCGGCGCGAGTTTCGGTGGCGGTATGAGCTGGTTCCATTCGTCGTCGATCGGGCCGGGAAAGACGTTGACCACGCGGATGCCGGCCGGCTGCATCTCGGCGCGCAGGCACTGCGCCAGCGACAGCGCCGCCGCCTTCGACGCCGAGTAGGTGCCGTGCGGCGGGTAGTTGGACAGCGCGTAGACCGACAGCAGGTTGACCCAGGCCACCGCCCCGGCCGGCCCGTCGGCAGCGCGCCCTTTCAAGGCTGGCCCGAACGCCTGCGCCAGGCGCAGCAGGCCGAAGTAGTTGACGTCCATCTCGGCGCGCGCCACGTCGGTGCCCTGGCGCGCGGCGATGCCGAAGCTGCGGTGCACCTCGGCGTTGTTGACCACGATGTCGACCTTGCCGGCGATCTCCCCGGCCAGCTCCGCCACCGACTTGCCGTCCGTCAGGTCCAGCGGCACCAGCGTGACCTGCGGCAGTTCCGTCAGCGCGGCCAGCCCGGGCAGCTTCTTCCAGGGTTCGGCGTGGCCGACCCACACCAGATCGGCACCGGCCTCGATCAGCGCGCGAACGGTGGCCTGGCCGACCTCGGTCTTGCCGTCGGTCAGCAGCACCTTGCGAAAGCGCGGGTCACAGGTCATGTCGCGCAGCACGCGGTCGTCGTTCATGTGGGCAGTCTCCAGTTCGGGGAATCCGATCAGCACCGCCTGGCCGGCGCGGTCGAGCCGCACGCCGACGCGCAGCCGCGCCGGTGCGGTGGCCACGTCGGCCAGCAGATGCACCATCAGCGTCGGGCCGGCATCGAGCTGCACCAGGCCCAGCCGCCAGGGCAGCCGCTCGCGGAAGTACAGGTCGTTGCTGTGGTGCAGGGTGGTTTCGCTGAGCAGCGCGCCGGCTCCGCCTTGCGCGGTCCACGGCAGGCACTCGCACAGGCAGACGTGGCAGGCCTCGCGCGGCGGGTATTGCACCGCGCCGCAATCGGCGCATTGCTGCAACTCGAAACGGCCCTCGGCGGCGGCCGCAGTCAGCCCCAGCGCGACGCGGCTGCGCGCCGGCGGCGGCAGCGTCGGCTGGCGCGTGCGCAGCACCGGGTTCTTGCGTTGCGGGCGGGTGAAGGGCGCGTTCATCGTCGTCAATCGGAGCGCGCCAGGATCAACGCGCCGGTGCACAGGCAGCGGTCGTAGGTGACCATGCCGAAGCCGCTGACCAGCCCCAGCCTTGCGTCGGGCACCGGCGTGCCGAGCGGCTGGTCGGTGAGCTGGCGGACCGTCTCGACCAGGCCGATGTAGCCGCCTGCCGCGCCCGCCTGGCCGACCGACAACTGGCCGCCGCTGGTGTTGGTGGGCAGTGTGCCGTCGTTCGTCAGCGTGTGGCTGCGCACGAACTCGG
>JANNEI010000528.1:0-3343 GCA_031378565.1 Burkholderiales bacterium | reverse complement strand
CAAGGCCATCCAGTACGCGGTCGACAACGACAAGTCGTCGGTCACGCTGGTGCACAAGGGCAACATCATGAAGTACACCGAGGGTGGCTTTCGCGACTGGGGCTACGCGCTGGCCATGAAGGAGTTCGGTGCCGAGTTGATCGACGGCGGCCCGTGGTGCAAGTTCAAGAGCCCAAAGTCGGGCAAGGACATCGTCATCAAGGACGTGATCGCCGACGCCTTCCTGCAGCAGATCCTGTTGCGCCCGGCTGAGTATTCGGTGATTGCCACGCTGAACCTCAACGGCGACTATGTGTCCGACGCGCTGGCCGCGCAGGTCGGCGGCATCGGCATTGCGCCAGGTGCCAACCTGTCGGACTCGATCGCGATGTTCGAAGCGACCCACGGCACGGCACCGAAGTACGCCGGCAAGGACTATGTGAACCCGGGTTCCGAAATCCTGTCGGCCGAAATGATGCTGCGCCACATGGGCTGGCTGGAAGCCGCCGACCTGATCATCAGCTCGATGGAAAAGTCGATCCTGTCGAAGAAGGTCACCTACGACTTCGCTCGCCTGATGGATGGTGCCACCCAGGTGTCCTGCTCCGGGTTTTGGCAGGTGATGATCGACCACATGTAAAGCGTGTCCCACCCCGTCCCAGGACGGCTCATAAAGAACCCCAGTGCATTGATTTGGCTGGGGTTCTTTGATTCCTGTGTTTCAGATCCTCCTCGAACGTAGTACTGCATCCCGCTTGAACGGGGCCATCAGGAGGTGAGCTGTCATGACCCAACGACGCCCAGTGGCTACGTCCTCAGGCCAGCGGTGATCGACAACGCCAAGCCGCATGCGACGGCCTACGGCCTGACCGATGGGGGAGGCCTGTACGTCGAGATCCTGCCAAGCGGCTCCGAGATTTGGCGCTACAAGTACCACCGCCTGGGCAAGCGTGAGAAGGTCACACTCCGGTCCCTATCCGTCGATCGACGTCAAGGCAGCGCGCGACCGCCACGAGGTATTGCGCGAGCAACTGCAGAGCGGAGAAAGCCCAGCCCAGGCCAAACAACGCAATCAGGTGGAACGGCGACATTGCTTCGCGAACACGGATTCGGCCGCGACGTGGTCGAGTTGCTTCTCGCGCACGGCGAGAAGAACGCGACGGTGGCGGCGTACAGCCATGTGGAGTTGGCCGCAGACCGGAAGACGGCGCTGCAGTAACTGGCCGATCGCGTCGAATCACTGGCTGCAGGCGGGGATGCGCTGTGTGCAGCCCTCGGCGGGCTGGTGCCGGCGCAGTGAACTCAACCGACGGCGAGCTTGAGCTGATTGGAGCCGGTGTTGCGGTCAAGGACCTCGGCGACTTGTGCACAGCCGACGCCTTCGATCACTTCTGCCTGTTGATCCAGGCTGCGAAGTGCAGCCTCGGCTTGGTGAACGTGTCCGGCGGGTGCTGAACCACGACTTGAGCAGCGGAACGCCGGTCGCGCCGCTGGGCTTTTGGCCGGGCCCAACAAACTCGTGGTCCGAGTCATCCCGCGTCGAGTTGGCGGACTGCTTGATGGACGAACTGCGCACAGCGGAACGATGAACGTGTTGCTGCGAGTCAGGGCCTGGGGCATCACCGCTTTGCGCGCAGCGCGGGTTCGTCGGGCCAACGCGTTCGAGCCAGACGTTCACGCAGATCCTCCAGCACAGCCTCGGCTATCTGCAACGTGAACGGTTTGTGTTTGGCGGCTGAACGGCCCATGGTGCTGCGCCTTTTCTTGGCATCCGGTGTGGCGTCCAAGCGGCGACTTCAGCCACTACCGTGCGTCAGCGCAAGCTTGATCGGGCGTGCCGTCAGCGCGGCAGTGTCTGCACGAACGATGCGCGCCGCCTCAACGACAGCGACAGGGCGTCAAGCGCCGACATCGCCGGCAGCCACGGCTGGCCGTCGAATCGAAAGCGCAGGTAGTCGAGCGCCACGACGGCGCAAATCGCGTCCAGTGTCGGTATGGCCGCATCGTCGCCGTCGCCGTTGCTCGTCAGGTGGCCTTGCGTCGCCGCCGCCTCCAGCCGCGCCATGCCTTCGGCCATCGTGCGCCGGCGCCGCAGACCCACCGGCGTGTCGTCGAACAGCACCGGTGCGGTCACCTTGCGAATGATGATGGTGTGCACCGCCGCGTCGATAACCCCGAGCGCGATGCCGGCACGCGACAGCACGCCGCGCACGCCGCCCGCGTCACCGCCCAGCAGGCTCGGCCAGTCGGGCGCCGGGCGGGTGTGTTCCAGCCATTGCACGATCAGCAGGCTCTCGGTGAGCGGGATGCCGTCGTCGGTGATCAGCGTGGGCACGCGGGTGGCCGCGTTGGCCGCGCGCAGCCGGGGGTCATCGGCCCACGGGTCGACGATCGTCGGTTCGACATTCAGCCCTTTCTCGATCATCGAGACGCGGGCGATGCGAACGTAGGGCGAGGTGGTGTTGGCGAGCAACTGCATGGCGTGGCGCTCTCAGCGGCGGTCCGTTCAGATAAAAGCTCAGGCGGCGATGGCACCAAGCTGCTTCAGCATGCCCAGGTTGTCGAGCAGTGCCCAGTGCTCGATCAGCACGCCGTCGCGAATCTGGAACAGGTCGAGCACGCCGATGTCGATCTTCCGGCCGGTGGCCGCCATGTCGCCGAACGGCCCAGTGTGCGTGCCTTGGACGCGCAACCGCACCAGCACCTTCTCGCCCTCGGCGACAAAGTCTTCCAGCGGCAGCGTCATGTCGGGGAAGGCGGGCATCAGCGCGTCGTGCAACTGCTTCACGCCGGCGGGGCCGTGCACCTCGAACGGCAGACCGGGATCGTGACGCACGAAGCCGGGGGCGATGTGGCGTTCCATCCAGGCCGTGTCGCCGGCCAGGAAGGCTGTGAAGTAGTCGCGGCAAAGCTGCTTGTTCGATTCGAGGCTCATGGGCTTGTCCCTGGCGTGCATCAGGACGCGACGACGTCGAAGCCGAGGCGCGGGAAGTGGATGTGCAGGTCACCGGCCTGCGGGTCGCGGCGGTGGATGACGACCTCGCTGTCGCTGGCCGCCACCAGCGTGCCCGTGACCGGCACGCGGGCGTTGTCGTCCGGTGTTACGGTGACCGGGCAGCCAGCGCGCAGGCCGCCGGGGTCGCCGTTCGGGTTCAGGTGCGTCACCGGCGCAGGCTGTGCAGCGCGCGCCGCGTCGAATGCTTCTTCGGAACTCATAGCGGTGGGCGTGCCGTGGCCGAGCGCCGTGATGCGCTCGTACCAGGCCGGCAGCGGGCCGTCGATGCCGAGCATCGCGTCCACCTCGGGCGGGCAGTTTTTTCGCAGCAGGTACATCGTTTGATAGCAGCTCAGGTCGAGCGCACTC
>JANNEI010000429.1:0-1712 GCA_031378565.1 Burkholderiales bacterium | reverse complement strand
AGCTGAACTACTGGGGCTCCACCACCGCGAAGAAAGCGCGCTTCGACGAGGCGAAGCAGGAATGGGAGGTGGTCGTCGAGCGCGATGGACGAGAGATCACGTTGCGGCCCCGACAGCTGGTGTTCGCGATGGGCGTCTCGGGCCACCCGAATGTGCCGGCGATCCCCGGTGCCGAAACCTTCGAGGGCGAGCAGCACCACTCCAGCCTGCATCCCGGCCCCGAGGCGTGGCGGGGCAAGAAGTGCGTCGTGCTCGGTTCCAACAACTCGGCGCACGACATCTGCGCCGCGCTGTGGGAGCACGGCGCGGACGTCACCATGATCCAGCGCAGCTCGACGCACATCGCGCCGTCGGCGTCGTTGATGGAACTGGCGCTCGGCGGGCTGTATTCCGAGGCAGCTGTCAAGGCTGGCGTGACCACGGGCAAGGCAGACCTGATCTTCGCTTCGATCCCCTACAAGATCATGGCGCCGATGCAGGTGCCGGTGTATGACGAGATGAAGAAGCGCGACGCCGACCTGTACGCCCGGCTGGAGAAGGCCGGCTTCATGCTCGACTTCGGCACCGACGGTTCGGGCCTGTTCATGAAGTACCTGCGCCGCGGCTCGGGCTACTACATCGACGTGGGCGCGTCGGAGCTGGTGGCCAACGGCAGCATCAAGCTCAAGAGCGGCGTTCACATCGAGCGCATCAACCCGCGCTCGGTCACGCTCAGCGACGGCACCGAGTTGCCGGCGGACCTGCTGGTCTACGCCACCGGCTACGGGTCGATGAACGGCTGGTTGGCCGATCTGGTGTCGCCCGAGGTGGCCGACACCGTGGGCAAGGTCTGGGGCCTGGGCTCCGACACGCCGAAAGACCCCGGGCCGTGGGAAGGCGAACTGCGCAACATGTGGAAGCCGACGCAGGTGCCCAACCTGTGGTTCCACGGCGGCAACCTGCACCAGTCACGCCACTACTCGGAGTTTCTGGCTCTGCAATTGAAGGCCCGCCTGGAGGGCATTCCGACACCGGTGTACGGGCTGGCTGCGTCGCACCACAAGCGTTGACACGCCGCAGCGCGCGGGCTCTGCGCTGGCCGTCTCAGGCCCGGTTGCGGCTCCCGAGCATCAACTCTTGCAGCCACAGCGACGACCGCGCGACCGGCTCGAAACAACGCTGCGGCTGGTGCCGCAGGCCGATCGCCACACGCCCGGTCCACCAGACCCGTTTGCCCGTGCCGGGAATCACGAATTCGCCGACGTGACCGGCAGGAATCGGCACCGGTGATGCGGAGTCGTTCGTGTCGATGCGGTGGCGAGGAACCGGCGCCGTGTTCTGGTGTTCGATGAACATGCGGAACTCCTGAAGTGGTGTGCCCATCCTCACCCCAGTTGAACGCAGGCGCACCACCTCAGTGAGGGGGACACGACAGCTTGACCACACCGGATCGAGGGGGCTGGCCGCCTCGCGAAACCTACGGTTGGGACAGCACACGCACGCTGCGGCGAGGCCGCGCCACGAACGTCGAACTGAGTGCCCACCAGCGTCTGGCGGGCCGCTTGTCGCTGGACGCCGGCATCGGCTACTACGACCTGAGCGCGGTGCGCGGCACCGGCTACCGCTACGGCAGCATCGGCCTGGGCTGGGGCGTCGGCGCGTTCCAGGCCGACCTGACGCGCATTGCAAGCAACGCAGCCCGCCGCGGACTGGCCGCGCCCGAAGCGGCCGGC
>JANNEI010000408.1:0-6147 GCA_031378565.1 Burkholderiales bacterium | reverse complement strand
CAGGTTGGCAAACGCCTGGAAGGCCGCGTCGGGCACGTCGCCGTAGAACGCGCTCTTGTCTGCGGCGCGGTAGGCTGCGTCGGCCGAGCGGTGGTTGATGCGCCCGCATCCCACTGCGGGGTCGGCGATGAACAGGGGAGGCACCTCGGACGCCGCGAAGTTGGGCTCTTGCAGGTACTGAATCACCGTCGGGAACCTGACCGGCACGAAGGCTGTCAGGTAGACGACGCAGCGGATCAGCTCCGGTGCCGCTTCGGTCACGGCGCTGATGGTGGCGCCCCCCAGACTGTGGCCGACCAGAACGACCGGGCCACTGCCGCTGGCCGCCAGCCCGCGGATCACCTTCAGCGCTGCGTCGCGGTAGTGGTCGAGCGTGAGGGCACCCAGCGGGGACGGCTCGGTCGACAGTGCGGCCATGTCCTGCGGCTGTTGCAGATAGGCCGCCGGGAATCTTGCAGTGATGCCGTGGCCCGGCAGGTCGAGTGCGATCGACGGATAGCCCTGTTCCGCCAGCAGGCGAACCGTTTCCGACCAGCACCAGCTCCCGTGCCACGCGCCATGCACGAAAACGAAGGTGGGCTTGGTGTTGTTTTGCATGCTTGTCTCCGGGAGGGCTCGTTGGACATTGAAGCGAATGCCGCCCCGACTTTTTGGGCCCGACCCCGCGATCGTGGGCGCTGTTCTCACATCAGCCAATAGAATTGCGTGAATACATGACATCACCGTTGTGAATGGGGACAGTTGCATGGACCTGCGAGATATCGACCTCAATCTGCTGGTCGTCTTCAACCAGTTGCGGGTCGAGCGGCGCGTCTCCAAGGTGGCTGAAAAGCTCGGCCTGTCGCAGCCGGCCGTCAGCAATTCGCTGGCGCGATTGCGCAAGCTGCTGGGCGACGAACTGTTCCTGCGCACGCCGAGCGGCATGCAGCCCACACCCTTCGCCGACGAGCTGGCCGAACCGGTGGCCTATGCGCTGGGCATGATCCACGGCGCGCTCAACCAGCGCAGCTCGTTCGACGCTGCGACCAGCCGCCGCTCCTTCACCATCGGCATGACCGACATCGGCGAGATCTATTTTTTGCCGAGCCTGATGGTCGAGCTGGCGCGCGTGGCACCCGGCGTGTCGGTCAGCACCGTGCGCAACACGGCGGTCAACCTGAAGGATGAGATGGAGGCCGGCCATGTCGACCTGGCGCTCGGTTTGCTGCCGCAACTGAAGGGCGGATTCTTCCAGCGCAGGTTGTTCAGGCAGCGCTACGTGTGCATGTTCCGCAAAGGGCACCGGCTCGACAAGCGCAAGATTTCACTGGCCGAGTTCTCGGCCGCCGACCATGTCGTCGTCGTGTCGGCCGGCACCGGCCACGGCAAGGTCGACGAGCTGCTGGAGCGCAACGGCGTGCAGCGCCGGGTGTGCCTGACGGTGCCGCACTTCGTGGCGGTCGGCCACATCCTGCGCGCCACCGACATGGTCGCCACGGTGCCCGAGGCCTTCGCTCAACAGGTGGCCACCGCCTTCGATCTGGTGTCGGTGGCGCACCCGGCGGGTCTGCCCGACATCGCGATCAACATGTTCTGGCACGCCAAGTTTCACAAGGACCCGGCCAACCAGTGGCTGCGCGGGCTGATCTTCGAGATGCACGCGAGTTGATGGAGCCCCCACGTCGCTCGCGCTCCTGCCCCCCGAGGGGGTGCCAATCTGGTGGCCGGGAGACCCGTCCACGATTGTTGCTTGAGGGGCGCTTTGGCTGCGCCTCGCTGTTGTCGGGGCGCTCAGACGCTGTTGTGCTGTGGTGCGCCGTTGCGGCGCACCAGCATCACCGCCAGCCCCAACAGAAGCAACCAAAGGCCGCCCACCGCGCCGCCGCCTCCGCCACCCGATCCTGGCGGTTCGGGCGGCACCATCACTTCGGCGACGTCGACCGCCAGCGAGGTGATCGAGGTGGTGCCCTGGTCATCGGTGATGGTGACGCTGACCGTGAATCGGCCAGGCGCGCTGGGGGTTACCGACGTGGCGACGCCGTTCGTCGCGCTGGTGAAGCCGGTGACGATGCCGCCGCCGTCGACCAGCGTCCACGCGTAGCTCACGATGCTGCGCCCCGGGGCCACAAGCGACTGCGCGGCGCTCAGCGCCACGGCCTGCCCGGCCACCGGGCCGCCCGGGCTGGCGATGATGCGTGCCTGCACGCCCACGGTGGCCAGCACGGCAGCCCCGGCGTCCAGCATGCCGGCCCCGCACGTGGTGCTGGTGCAGTAGCACTGCGACTGATCGACCGGGTTGTTGTTGGCGTCGAACTGCGGTGCGGTGCATTGCGGCACCGTGGTGCCGTCCCCGTTGCTGGCACCGGTGGTGGGAAACGCACGCGCCGACTGCTTCAACAAGGCCAGCACCTCGGCCGGCGTGAGGCTGGGTTGCGCCGACAGCATCAGGGCCGCCGTGCCCGCCACCAGCGGCGCTGAAAAGCTGGTGCCCAGCGTGGTGTTGAAGCTGTCGGTGTAGATCGAGTTGGCGGCGAACGGCACGGTCGTGCCGCCGTTGCTGGTGGTCAGGATCGGGTACAGGCAGGCGTCGCCCGGGCCGACGTTGACGCAGTTGCCGGCCGGCGCGCTGATGCTGATTTCAGGCCCCAGGTCCGAGAAGCCGACCTTCGAGCCCACGTGGCGCAAGCCGGCCACGCCGATCACACCGGGACAGTTGGCTGGCGTGCTGACCGCGTGGCCGGCGCTGTTGCCGGCCGAGGCGACGATGATCGCGCCTGTCGCCTTTACCTCTGCCACGGCGTCGCGGTAAGCGGCGGTGCAGGCACCGTCGCTGCCCAGGCTCATGTTGAGCACTCGGGCGCGCGTCGCGTTGTCCGGAACACCCGGCACGTTGAGGCCTGCCGCCCAGCGCATGCCGGCGATGATGTCGGAGTCGAAGCCGCCGCACTTGCCCAGCACGCGCACCGGCAGCACCCGCACGTTGCGGCCCACGCTGGCCATGCCGACGCCGTTGCCGGTCAGCGCACCGATCAGGCCCGAGACCTGGGTGCCGTGCCACGAGCTGTTTTCGGGTCCGCTGGTGCAGCCCTCGAACGGGCCGCCCACCTGGTCGATTTCGGCCTGGGTCAGCCAGTCGCCGGGGTCGGACGGGTCGGCGTCGCGCCCGTCGCCATCATTGCCCACCGGCACGTCGCTGATCATGTCGTAGCCCGGCAGCAGGTTGCCCCCGGTGCCCACGCGCTGCAGGTCCGCGTGGTCGAAACGCACGCCGGTGTCCAGCACCGCCACCACCACGCTCGGCGAGCCGGTGGTGATGGTCCACGCCGTCTCCACGTTGATGGACGACTGCACGTCGCCCACCGGTGCCCGCAGGTACCACTGGCCCACCGTCGGGCCGCTGCCGCCGAGGCCCGACGCGTACAGCGGATCATTCGGCGGCGTGAAGCGATGGCGGCGCTGGTCGACCACGGCGTACTCGACGTCGCTTTCCCGCGCCAACCGAGCGGCCAGCTGGGCTGACGACATGCCGCTGGCGAAAATCACCTGCGTGCGATCCGCCACACCCGCGCCGCTGCGCAGGCTGAGGCCGGTACGGCCGGCCAGCGTCTGCGCCAGTGCGGCGTGCTGGTCGTTGGCCGACAGTGTCTGCTTGCGCAGCAGCGCCGAGTCGGCCTTGAACTTGACGATCACCCGAGCCTGCGGCGTGCTGGTGACCGCGGCCGCGCTGGCCGCTTGTACCAGGGGCGCATGCAGGCTCAACGGGGCCAACAGAGCGCAGACGGCGGCGAGGTTCAGCAAGGGGTGACGCATGGGTGAACTCCGGTCGGGCGACGACGGCGAAAACGCCGCTGCATTCGCAGCGCCCCAGTTTAGGGGCGCTGGCCGCGCAGCGCGGCACCCGGCCGCGGCCCGGTGCGGGTAAAGCTTTGTAGCCGATGCGGGTGTTGCGACAAGCTGCTCAAAACGCCAGAAGCCCCGGGCGGGGCTTCTGTGGTAGCACCCGGGGAAGACGACGCCGGGGCTCGATGTTCAACTGACTCGGCGTTCACTTCGCGATCACGCGCGCCATTTCCAGCACCTTGCTCGAATAGCCCCATTCGTTGTCGTACCAGGCGACTACCTTCACGAAGGTGCCGTCCAGCGCCATGCCGGCATCGGCGTCGAACACCGAGGTGCAGCTTTCGCCGCGGAAGTCGGTCGACACCACCTTGGCGTCGGTGTAGGCCAGCACGCCCTTCATCGGCCCTTCCGACGCCGCCTTCATCGCCGCGCAAATCTCTGCGTAGGTGGTTGCGGTGTTCAGCTCCACCGTCAGGTCGACCACCGACACGTCGGAGGTCGGCACGCGGAACGCCATGCCGGTCAGCTTCTTGTTCAGCTCGGGGATCACCACGCCCACCGCCTTGGCCGCGCCGGTGCTGGACGGGATGATGTTTTCCAGAATGCCGCGGCCGCCGCGCCAGTCCTTGTTCGACGGGCTGTCCACCGTTTTCTGGGTGGCGGTGGCGGCGTGCACCGTGGTCATCAGGCCGCGCTTGATGCCGAAGCTGTCGTTCAGCACCTTGGCCACCGGGGCCAGGCAGTTGGTGGTGCACGAGGCATTCGAGATGATCGCTTCGCCCTTGTAGCTCTTGTCGTTGACGCCGAACACGAACATCGGTGTGTCGTCCTTCGACGGTGCCGACAGGATCACTTTTTTCGCGCCCGCGTCGATGTGCTTCTGCGCCGTTTCCTTGGTCAGGAACAGGCCGGTCGCTTCGATCACGATGTCGGCACCGACCTCGCCCCACTTCAGGTTGGCCGGATCGCGCTCCTGCGTCAGGCGAATCCGCTTGCCGTTGACGACCAGGGTCTTGCCGTCGACCGCGATGTCGCCCTTGAAGCGGCCGTGCACCGAGTCGTACTGCAGCATGTAGGCCAGGTAGTCGGGTTCGAGCAGGTCGTTGATGGCGACGATTTCGATGTCCGAAAAGTTCTGCGACGCGGCGCGGAACACCATGCGCCCGATGCGGCCGAAGCCGTTGATGCCGATCTTGATGGTCATGATCCTGAGTCTCCGTGAATGAAAAATTCCGAAAGGCACCGCGTTGGTGACTACTTGCCCAACACCTTGCGCACCGTCGCCACCACGTTCTCCGCAGTGAACCCGAAGTGCTTGAACAGCGCCGGTGCCGGGGCCGACTCACCGTAGCTGTCGATGCCGACCACGGCCGCGCAGCCGTATTTCCACCAGCCGTCGGTGACACCCATTTCCACCGCGATGCGCGGAGTTCCGACCGGGAGCACGCTGATCTTGTAGGCCGCGCTTTGGCGGTCGAACACGCTGGTCGACGGCATCGACACCACGCGCACCGCAATGCCGATGGCCGCGAGCTGCTGCTGTGCGTGCAGCGCCAGACCGACCTCGGAGCCGGTGGCGATGATGATGGCGCGGGCCTTCTTCTTCAGGCCCACTTCGGCCGGCTCGGCCAGCACGTAAGCCCCTTTGGAAATGTCGCCCAGGTCGTTCTTCGGCGCGTACGGCAGGTTCTGGCGCGACAGCAGCAGCGCGCTCGGGCGGTGCCTGCTCTCGATGGCGCAGGCCCAGGCCACCACCGTCTCTGCCGTGTCGGCAGGACGCCAGACGTCGAGGCCCGGGATCAGCCGCAGCGACGCTGCGTGTTCGATCGACTGATGCGTCGGCCCGTCTTCACCGAGGCCGATGCTGTCGTGCGTGAACACGTGCACCACGCGCAGCTTCATCAGCGCGGCCATGCGGATGGCGTTGCGGCCGTAGTCGCTGAAGGTCAGGAAGGTGCCGCCGTAGGGAATGAAACCGCCGTGCAGCGCGATGCCGTTCATCACCGCGGCCATGCCGAATTCGCGCACGCCGTAGTTGATGTGGCGGCCGCCATTGGACGCACCGTCGGCGTCGAAGCGCAGCGGCGGCGTCGACGCGGTGTTGGTGAGATTCGAGCCGGTCAGGTCGGCGCTGCCGCCCAGCATTTCAGGCAGCGCTTTGGTGAAGTCTTCGAGCGCGAGTTGGCTGGCCTTGCGGCTGGCCACGGTCTCCGCTTTGGTGTGGGCGGCGATGGCAGCATCGACCGCAACCTGGGCAAAATTCTTCGGCAGCTCGCCGTCCATGCGGCGCACGAATTCGAGCGCCAGTTCCGGGTGGTCTTTTGCGTA
>JANNEI010000348.1:0-9255 GCA_031378565.1 Burkholderiales bacterium | reverse complement strand
GGGCTCCTCAAGCTGGTGTCGACGGGCAGGCCGAGGATCGCCCGGGCGTGCAGCTCGAACTCGTTTTGCCACTGCGTGATCATCGTCACCATTCCGGTGTCGTGCGGGCGCGGGCTGACTTCGCTGAACCACACGGCGTCGCCCTTCACGAACAGCTCGACACCGAACAGGCCCTGTCCGCCGAGGTTGTCGGTCACCGCCTTGGCGATCTCTTGGGCGCGCTGCAAAGCGGCGGGGCGCATGGCATGCGGCTGCCAGCTTTCCACATAATCGCCGCTGACCTGGATGTGGCCGATCGGCTCGCAGAAATGCGTTTGCACCGCGCCGTCGGCAGCCAGCGCGCGCACGGTCAGCAGCGTGATCTCGTAGTCGAAATCGATGAAACCTTCGACGATGACGCGGCCGTGGCTGACGCGGCCACCGGCCATCGCGAAATCCCACGCGGGTTGCACGTCGGCCGGGCCTTCGAGCTTGCTCTGGCCCTTGCCCGAGCTGCTCATCACCGGCTTGACGATGCAGGGGTAGCCGATGCCAGCGCCGGCGTGGTCACCGATGGCGGCTTGCAGCTCGGCGAGTGAATCGCAAAAACGATAGGGGCTGGTCGGCAGGCCCAGCGTTTCAGCGGCCAGCCGGCGGATGCCTTCACGGTCCATCGTGAGGCGCGCGGCGCGGGCGGTGGGGATCACGCGGACGACCCCGGCGGCCTCCAGTTCTTCGAGCATGCCGGTGGCGATGGCTTCGATCTCGGGCACCACCAGCAGCGGGCGTTCAGCTTCGATCAGCGCCTTCAGCTGGGCCGGGTCGCTCATGGTGATGGTGCGTGCGTGGTGCGCCACCTGCTGGCCGGGCGCGTTGTCGTAACGGTCGACCGCGATGGTCTCGACACCCAGCCGCTGCAACGCGATCAGCACCTCCTTGCCGAGTTCGCCGCTGCCCAGCAGCATGACTTTGGTGGCCTGGGGCGAGAGCGGGGTTCCGATGGAAGTCATGGCGGGCTGTGCTGGGGTTGGCGGCGCAGCCCGCATTGTGCCGACGGGGCTGCCCAGGTGAACCGCGCTTTATCATCTGGTGATGAATTCAGGCCCCCGCGACGTTGCCCAGATCCGCCTTGCCAACGCGCTGGCCCTGTTCGACGAATTCGTCCGCGCCACCATCAAGCACCCCGACGCCGCGACGCTGCGCGGGCTCGAAGGCCGCTTCGCGGAGCGGCTGCAAATCCAGCCCAGTTATTGGAGCCAGATCAAGGGCCGCTCGCGGCAGATCGGCGAGCGGCTGGCGCGCCAGTTCGAGCAGCTGTGCCACAAGCCGCCGGGCTGGATGGACGAGCCGCACGGCCTCGGAGCCAAAGGCGTTGTTGCGTGCGCACCTGCAGCCGCGCAGCGCGGCCCTGACGCCGAGACCCCGAGTTACCTGCCTCAAGACGACGACGAGCGATTCATGGTCGGGCTGGTGCTGACCTACTACCGCCGCCACCCGCAGCGCGCCCGCACCCGGCTGCTCGACCTGCTGGGCGAGGTGCTGGTGCCCACCGCGGCCACGCCGACAGCGGGCAAGCGCGCCACGGTGGACACACAGGACAACGCCGACGCGCTGTGGGCCAGCACGCAGGCCGGTGTGGCGCCGTTGAAACGAAAGCGCTGAACTTTTGCCGATGGCTTGAGAATCCAGATCAACACCACTTGCGCAAGATAATGATTTGTTTATCATTTGCGCAAGTTGATGTTTTGCTTTTTCAACATCGATGAAGTCCCGTCCCGATCCAACCCTCTCTGGAGCCCCATGTTTCGCACCCTTGAACTGAATCCGTTTCGCCTGCGCTGCCCCTCGCGGCACGCGCTTGCCATGATCCAGTGCCTGGTTGCCACGCAGACACGCCCCGGGAGTCGCCGCCACTGAACGTTGCTCAGCCAACGTTCACGGCCACGGCCCGGGTTGCGTCAGCACCCCGGGCCGTTTTGTTTTTTTCACAGGAGATACCGCATGAAGACCAGCATCACTTTCACCGTCACCGCGCCGAAGCCGCGCAACCCGCTGGTGGCTGCGGCGCACTTCCGGCGCGCCGGCACGCACCAGCCGCAGCGCGGCGCACAGCGCCAGCACGCCAGTCGCACGTTGAAGCGCGAGCTCGACCACATCGAGCGCTTCCGACACAGCCCATGAATGCACCGGCCGCCCGCCTCATCCGATGGCGCGGCCCAGAAGGAATTGACCATGACCAACCTGAAACCCTTGAGGTGGCCGCGCGACGAAAGCGCGCCCGCCACCCGACCCTGGACGCACCCGGCCCGCCGCGCCGCCGCGCTGGCCTTGCGCAGTGCCAGCGCCACGCTCGCGCGGCTGGCCCGGCGCGTGGCGGTGCCTGCGTTCGCGGTGCGACCTGAAGCTCGGCCACCCGTTTTCGAGTTCCATGCCGATGCCGGCGCACCCGAGGGCGCGCTCTACATCGACGGCCAACTCGTCGGCTGGCTGTCCGGCGTGAAGCGGCTGTGATTCGCGGCCGGCCGATGTCACCGGCGTGACTGCGTGAACCGCGAGGTGTGCGCAGTCTCGCGCTTTGACCCACCGGAGAACCGCATGCAACAAGGCAGCTTCATCGTGCAGCGCAGCGACCTGCGCAAGACGAGCTTCGTCCCCGACATGGCGGCAACGGTGCCGCTGGCCCAGGGCAGCGTGCGGTTGCGCATCGACAGCTTTGCGCTGACCTCGAACAACATCACCTACGCCGCATTCGGCGACGCGATGAAGTACTGGAACTTCTTCCCCGCGGCCAGCGCCGGGCAGGGTCGCATCCCCGTCTGGGGCTTTGCCGACGTGGTCGAGTCGACGGTCGAAGGCGTGGCCGTGGGCGAGCGCTTCTACGGCTACTTTCCCATCGGCACGCACGCCGTGCTGCAGCCGGCGGGCGTCGGCCCCCGTGGCTTCTCCGACGCTGCCGAGCACCGCCGCGAACTGCATGCCGTCTACAACCAGTACACCCGCTGCAGCGCCGACCCCGGCTATGCGGTCGCGCACGAGGCAGTGATCGCGCTGCTGCGCCCGCTGTTCATCACCTCGTTCCTGATCGACGATTTTCTGGCCGACAACGCGTTCTTCGGCGCGCACACGGTGCTGCTGTCCAGCGCATCGAGCAAGACGGCCTACGGCACCGCGTTCTGCATCGCGCAGCGTCGCAACCTTCCGGGCGCGGTGCGCATCGTCGGCCTCACGTCGCCCGCCAACCTGGCCTTCACCCAGCGGCTGGGCTGCTACGACGAGGTGCTGACGTACGACGCGGTGGCCCGCCTGCGCACCGACGAGAAAGCGGTCTACGTCGACCTCAGCGGCAGCGCCCCGCTACGTGCCGCGGTGCACACACACTTCGGTTCGCAACTGGCCTACAGCTGCAGCGTCGGCGCGTCGCACTGGGACCAGATGCAGCCCGGCACAGCGGCGGCGCTGCCGGGGCCACGCGCCACGCTGTTCTTTGCGCCGGCGCAAATCCGCAAGCGCAGCACCGACTGGGGCGCTGCTGCCTTGCAGCAGCGCATTGCCGACGCCTGGCTGGCTTTCATGACGCCGGTGCTCGGCGCGCAGCCGCCCTGGCTGACGGTGGTGCGCGGTCGCGGCCCCGCCGAGGTCGAGCGCGTGTACCGCGAGCTGCTCGACGGCGGCAGCGACCCGCAGCAAGGGCACATCCTCAGCCTGTAGCCGCACCGGCGGCGCTTTGCGGCACACTTTGCCGCCATGCATCACGACGTTTCGGCAACCGCCCCGACGATTTCATTGCGCGGCGTCGACAAGCGCTTTGCCAGCGGCACCCTCGCGCTGCAGGGCGTGTCGCTCGATGTCGGCCCGCGCGAGCTGGTGTCGCTGCTCGGGCCCTCGGGCTGCGGCAAGAGCACGGCGCTGCGCCTGATCGCCGGGCTCGACACGCCGAGCGCCGGGCAGCTGAACGCACCCGCCTTGCAGGGCGGTGCCGCCGACACCGCATTCGTGTTTCAGGAGCCGACGCTGATGCCCTGGGCCAGCGTGTTCGACAACGTGTGGCTGCCGTTGCGGCTGGCCGGCACCTCGCGCGCCGACGCTGCGGCACGCATCCGCGCCACGCTGCAGGCGGTGGCACTCGGCGAGTTCGAAACGGCGTTTCCCGCTGAGCTGTCCGGCGGCATGAAGATGCGCGCGTCGATCGCGCGGGCGCTGGTGACGCGCCCGCGTGTGCTGCTGATGGACGAGCCTTTCGCCGCGCTCGACGAGATCACGCGCCAGCGGCTCAACACCGACCTGCTGCGCTGGTGGCAGGCGCAGCAGCTCGCGCTGGTGTTCGTGACGCACAGCGTTTTCGAGGCGGTGTTCCTGAGCCAGCGCGTGCTGGTGATGAGCGCGCGGCCCGGTCGCGTGGTGGCCGAGGTGGTGATCGGCGAGCCGTACCCGCGCAGCGCCGAATTCCGCACCTCGACCCGCTACGCGCAGGCCTGCCGCGAGCTGTCGCAGACACTGGAGTCGGCCCATGCCGGCGACTCGGCCGACCCGGCCACGCTCGGCGCAGCAGCATGAGGCGCGTCGCCGTGCCGGCCCTCACGCTGCTGGCGCTGCTGCTCGGCTGGGAGGCGCTGGTGCGTCTCGCGCGCATCCCGCACTACACCTTGCCTGCGCCCAGCCTGGTGCTGCTGACCCTGGTCGACAACTTCGGCTCGCTGGCGGGCAGCTGGTGGTTCACCTTGAAAATCACCTTCGGTGCGCTGGCCCTGGCCTGTGCCGGCGGGGTGTTGATCGCTGCGGTGTTCGCGCTGTCGCCGCCGCTCGAAGCTGCGCTGCTGCCGGTGGCGGTGGTGCTGCAGGTGACGCCGATCGTCGCCATCGCGCCGCTGATCCTGATCTACGTCGACAGCACCGCCGCCGCGCTGTTGCTGTGCGCCTGGATCGTCGCGTTCTTCCCGATCCTGTCGAACACCGTGATCGGCCTGCGCGCGGCCGACGCCAACCTGCGCGACCTGTTTCGCCTGCACCGCGCCACACGCTGGCAGCGGCTGCGCTTGCTGCTGATGCCGACCGCGCTGCCGTACTTCGTGGCCGGGCTGAAGATATCGGGCGGGCTGAGCCTGATCGGCGCGGTCACGGCCGAGATGGTTGCAGGATCGGCGGGGCGCGAAACCGGGCTCGCATCGCGCATCCTGGAGGCGAGCTTTCGCACCGAGACGCCGAAGATGTTCGCGGCACTGAGCTTGCTGGTGGCGACCGGCGTGATGATCTTCTGGTCGTTCAACGCGCTGTCGCACCTGTTGCTCGGGCGCTGGCATGCTTCACGGACGCGTTGAAACACCCCCCACATTTTCTCCACCCCACCGAACCCCACAGGAGCCCGAAGATGGTTCATCGACGTTTCATCGCGGCGGCGCTGTTGACGGCCCTCGGCGCACAGGCCCAGGACAAGATCAGCTTCGCCACCAATTGGAAAGCGCAGGCCGCGCACGGCGGCTTCTACCAGGCGGTGGCCGACGGCACCTATAAAAAGTACGGGCTCGACGTGACGATCGTTCAGGGCGGCCCGCAGGTGAACAACCGCCCGCTGCTGCCGGCCGGGCGCATCGACTTCCTGATGACCGGCAACCTGCTGCACAGCTTCGACAACATCAAGAACGGCGTGCCCACGGTGGTGGTCGCCGCGATGTTTCAGAAAGACCCGCAAGCGCTGATTGCGCACCCCGGCCAGGGCTATGAAAAGTTCGAGGCGCTGGCAGGCGCGCCGCTGGCGTTGATCGCGAAGGACGGGCAGTTCAGCTGGTGGCAATGGCTGAAGGTCACGCACGGCTTCAAGGACGAAGTGCTCAAGCCCTACAACTACAACCTCGGGCCGTTCCTGGCCAACCCGAAGGCGATCCAGCAAGGCTATTCGGTGGCCGAGCCGATCTACGTCGAGAACCAGGGCAGGTTCAAGCCGGTCGTGCACCTGCTGGCCGACCACGGCTTCAGCACCTACTCGACCGTGATCGAGGCGCGCACCGAGACCGTCAAGACCAGGCCCGATCTGGTGCAGCGCTTCGTCGATGCGTCGGCGCTCGGCTGGGTCAACTACCTGTACGGCGACCGCAAGGCGGCCAACGCGATGATGATGCGCGACAACCCGGAAATGAACGCGGCCGAAATCGAGGCCTCGGTGCTGCTGATGAAGCAGCAGGGCATCGTCGACTCGGGCGAGGCGCTCAGCGGCGGCATCGGAGCGATGAGCCAGGCGCGCATCGCAGACTTCTACGCGCAGATGGTGAAGGCCGGTTTGTACAAGGCGGGCGAAGTCGACCTGGGCAAGGTCGCCACACTGCAGTTCGTCAACAAGCGCGTCGGGCTGGACGTGAAGGCGAAACTCGGCGGGAAGTGAGGGCTGCATTGGCGACGACCGGGCTCAAGTCGCCCGGCGGGTGGCCGATACACCCGTCAGTTCACTCCGAGAGGGGTTACACATGCTGGCCCGCGCCCCATCCTCCCCCAACTTCCCCGTCTTCCCGCTGCCCGACCTCGCCGCCTGGACCCGCTGCTTCCAGCACGCCGACCTGCCCGTGATGGCACAGACCGCAGAAGCGCTGGAGGCGATGCGCGAGAACGAAGACGGCGTGGACGCCAACCTGCTGGGCGAGATGATCTCGGCCGACCCGCTGATGACGCTCAAGGTCCAGGCTTATGCCGCCAGCCACCGCTCGGCGCGGCTGCTGACCGACACCGAAACCGTCACCGCCGCCGTCGTGATGATGGGCATCGGCCCCTTCTTCCGCACCTTCGGCCCGCAGCCCACGCTCGAAGACCGTCTGAAGGACGAGCCCGACGCACTGGCGGGCTTGCAGGACGTGATCACGCGCGCCCACCGCGCCGCCAACTTCGCGCTCGGGTTCGCGGTGCACCGCATGGACCACGACGCGGCGGTTGTCTACCAGGCCGCCTTGCTGCACGACTTCGCCGACATGCTGCTGTGGTGCCATGCGCCCGCACTGGCCTTGTCGATTCGACAGGCGCAACAGGCCGACCCCACGCTGCGTTCGGCCACCGTCCAGCAGCGGCTCCTGAACGTCAACCTGCACGAACTGCAACACGCGTTGATGCAGGCGTGGCGGCTGCCCGAACTGCTGGTGCGCTGCGCCGACGACAGCCACACCGGCCACCCCAGCGTGAAGAGCGTGGCGTTGGCCACCCGGCTGGCCCGGCACACGGCGCTGGGCTGGGACAACGCAGCGCTGCCCGAAGACGTTGCCGACATCGCGCAGCTGCTGAACCTGTCGCAGGCGGCCACACTCACCCTGCTGCGCGAGATCGACGACTGACGGCCCGCGCTGCGTCGGGCCGAAGCCCGGGTATCCTGCGGCGATGAGTGGCCCCACCGCAGCCTTCTGGCAAGCCAAGTTCGAGGCCGGGCAGACGCCTTGGGATCGACACGCGGCCAGTCCACAGTTGCAGCGGTGGCTGAGCGACGGCAGCCTTGGCGCGGCGTCCGACGGACACACGCTGGTGGTGCCCGGCTGTGGCTCGGGACACGATGTCGCCGCGCTGGCGAGCGCGGGCTTTTCGGTGACCGCGCTCGACTACGCCCCGGCGGCTGTGACTGCCACGCGCGAGCGGTTGTCGTCACTCGGCCTGCAGGCCGACGTGCAACTCGCCGACGTGCTGGAGTGGTTGCCACCCGCACCGCTGGACGCCGTGTACGAGCAAACCTGCCTGTGCGCGCTGCACCCGGACCATTGGGTTGCCTACGCCGCGCAGCTGCACCGCTGGCTGCGCCCCGGCGGCCGCCTGTGCGCGCTGTTCATGCAGGCACCCCGACCTGGCGCTCACGAGGGGCGCATCGAAGGGCCGCCGTATCACTGCGACGTGCACGCCATGCGGGCGCTGTTCGAGGGCAGCCGCTGGCACTGGCCCAAGCCGCCGTATCCGCGGGTGCCGCACCCGGCCGGCATTGCCGAACTGGCGGTCGTGCTGACGCGCCTGTGAAACGCCGAAACGCGCGCATTGCGCCACACGCCGCGGCAAGAATGTGAACTTGTCACGCCGCGCTGATTGCGGCGTGGTCATCGGCGCGTCATGCCCACAGACTCTCATCCGGTCGTCAACACAGGAGCACCCACCTCATGGACATGCAGGCTTTCCAGGTCTTTCTCGGCACCACCGTCACCGCGCTCGCCCTCAAGGTGCTTTCGGCACTGGCGTTCTGGATCATCGGGCGCTGGCTGATCGGCCGGGTGATCGGGCTGATCCAGGCGGCGATGGGCCGCAACAACATCGACCCGACGCTGACCAAGTACCTCGGCTCCATCGTGGCCATCGCGCTGAACATCGCATTGGTGCTCGGCATCCTGGGCTACTTCGGGATCGAGACCACCAGCTTCGCGGCGCTGCTCGCAGGTGCAGGCGTGGCCATCGGCGCGGCCTGGAGCGGCTTGCTCGGCAACTTCGCAGCCGGTGCCTTCCTGATGATTCTGCGGCCGTTCAAGGTGGGCGACTTCGTGTCCGTCGCCGGTGTGGTGGGCACGGTGCATGAACTGGGACTGTTCGGCACCACGATGATCACGCCCGACAACGTGATGACGCTGGTGGGCAACGGCAAGATCTTTGCCGACACGATCCAGAACTTTTCGGTGCTGCCGGTGCGCCGCGTCGAGCGTGTGGCGCAGCTCGCCAACGGCGTCGACCCGCTGGAAGCCATCGTCCGCCTGAAAGCCGCGGTGGCGCTGATCGCCAACATCTCGAAGGAGATGCCGCCGGAGGTGAACCTGCTCGACATGAAGCTCGAAGGCCCGGTGATCGCGGTGCGCCCCTACACCCACACAGACCACTACTGGCAGGTGTACTTCGACACCAACGAAGCCATCGTGCGGGTCTGCAAAGAGGCCGGCTGGCCGGTGCCGGCGAGCACGCAGATCCACCGCGCGGCACCCGCCTGAGTTCGCCTGAGCCCGGGCCACGGCGCGTGCCTTCGGGACGGGTTCACACCGGCACGGCGGTGGTGTTTTTCACCCGGTCGAGCACGAAGCTGGTCTTGCAGTCTTCGACGCTGGGGTGCTTCAGCAGGGTGTCCATGATGAAGCGCGAGTAGTGCGCCATGTCCTGCACCACCACGCGCAGCAGGTAGTCCATCTCGCCGGTCAGCGCGGCGCATTCCACCACCTCGGGCCAGGTCTGCACCGAGGCACGGAACAGGTCCATCGGGTTGCGCTTGTGCACCTCGGAGTGCTTCTCGAGCCGCACGTTGATGTAGGCCGTCAGCCCGAAGCCGACCCGCTCGGGCGGGATCAGCGC
>JANNEI010000323.1:0-4520 GCA_031378565.1 Burkholderiales bacterium | reverse complement strand
TGGCCGGGTCTTCGGTGACGCGGTAGGCGTCGGCGGCGGTCCACGCGGCTTGCGCGGCGCGCTCGATGTCGTTGGGTTTGAAGTCTGGGCTCATGGCGGGGGCGGGTGCGTGCAGCCGCCTCGATGGTGTGAACCGATTATAGGAAGCGGCCTTGCGGCACGTCGGGTGTCCGGCGCACGCGGGCTCCTCCGTTCTGCGGACGCCAGAAGGGCGGCGGCAACCCGCCTTCGGGGGTGATCGAACGGCCGCGGGCGGGGGCACCCGCGCGGTGGATGGACGCCGCCGCCGCTGCCGCTCGATGATCGACCGAACCCGCTACTCCACGAGACCCCGCCATGCACACCCTGCGCCGACACCTGATCCTTGTCATGCTGGCCGGCGCATGGCCGTGCCGGCCCGTGTTCGCTGCCGCACCGGCGTTGCTGCTGCCCACGGTGTGGGCCGACGGCCTCGACCCGGCGGACCATCTCGTCAGCGAGAAATTCGACGGTGTTCGCGCCCACTGGGACGGCGCTGTGCTGCGCTTTCGCAGCGGGCGCGTCGTGGCAGCACCCGGCTGGTTCACGCAGCGGCTGCCGCACGTGGCGCTGGACGGCGAACTGTGGCTGGGCCGCGGGCGCTTCGACGAGCTGTCGGGCATCGTGCGCAAGCGCGTGCCGGTCGATGCCGAGTGGCAGAAGGTGCGCTTCATGGTGTTCGAACTGCCGGCAGCCGCAGGCACGTTTGCGGCGCGGGTCGGGCGCATCGCCGACATCGTCCGGCAGACGGCGTGGCCGGCGCTGGTCGCCGTCGAGCAGACGACGGTGGCCGACCGCGCCGCCCTGCACCGAAAGCTGGCATCCATCGTGGCGCAGGGCGGCGAAGGGCTGATGCTGCACCGCGCCGACGCGGCCTACAGCGCCGGCCGAAGCGACGTGATGATGAAGCTCAAGCCCCACCTGGACACCGAGGCCACGGTGATCGGGCACCACCCCGGCCAAGGCAAATACCTGGGTTTGCTGGGTGCGCTGGAAGTGCGCACGCCCGAGGGCCGGCAGTTCCTGATCGGCAGTGGTTTGAGCGACGCCCAGCGCCGCGAACCGCCGCCGCTGGGCAGCGTGGTCACCTACCGCTACCGCGACCTGACGGGCACCGGCCTGCCGCGCTTCGCGAGCTTCCTGCGGGTGCACGAGGCGCTTTAGCGCTTCGTTGGCGCCGCGGCTCAGGGCTTGGCTGCGGGGGCTGCGGACGGCCCTTCGGCCACGAAGCCGATGCGGCTCAGGCCCGCCTTCTGCACCACGCCGATCAACTCGGCCACGCGGCCGTAGGGCACGCTCTTGTCGGCGCGCAACTGCACTTCGGTCTGCGGGCGGTTGCGGGCAACCTCGGTGACGCGCGCGGCGAACGTGGCCGCATCGACCAGTTCATCACCGATGTAGAAGCGACCTTGCGGGTCGATGGCCACGGCGATGAACTGCGGCGCGTCACTGGGCTGCGCGGCGTCGGACTTCGGCAGGTCGAGCTTGAGGCTGCTGGTCATCAGCGGCGCGGTGATCATGAAGATCACCAGCAGCACCAGCATCACGTCGATCAGCGGCGTCATGTTGATGTCGCTCATCGGTGCCGGCCGATTGGTTCGTTCGAGGCGACCGAAGGCCATCGCGATCAGTCCGCTGTCGGGGTGTCTGTGATCATCTCGCGCAGGTCGTGCGCGAAGCCTTCCAGCTCGGCCTCGCAGGCACCCACCAGCTTGCCGAAGATGTTGAAGGCCAGCACCGCCGGGATCGCCACCGCCAGGCCGGCGGCCGTCATCACCAGCGCTTCGCCGACCGGGCCCGACACCCGCTCGATGGTGATCGAGCCGGCCGCCGAAATGCTGATCAGCGCGTGGTAGATGCCCCAGACGGTGCCGAACAACCCGATGAAGGGCGCGGTGCTGCCGATGGAGGCCAGCAGCACCTGGCCGAACTGCAGTTGCGCCAGCACCGCGTGCAATGCGTCGCGCAGGCGACGCGTCAGCTGCGATTGCAGGTGCCCCTTGGCTTCGAGCGTCTGGCCCGACGGGCTGGCGGTGGCGGCAGTCAACAACGGTGCCAGCACGCGTTCGCGGTCGAAGACGGCGAGCTGCTCGCGGCCCGCATCCACGCTGGGCGCGGCCCAGAAAGCGGGGACCGCGCGGGCGATGTCGGAACGCACGCGGCGCAGCAGCCAGCCCTTCCACAGAATCAGCACCCAGGCGCTGACCGACATCAACAGCAGCAGCACCGCCACGCTGCGTGTGATGGCGTCGCCTTGTTGCCAGAAGTTCGAGAAACCGGTCATGCCACGACTTTCATTCGATTCCCAAAACCTCGCTCATGCCGAACAGCCCGTGCGACTGACCCGTCAGGAAGCGCGCCGCGCGCAGGCTGCCCTGCGCATAGCTGACGCGGCTGGAGCTCTTGTGGGTGATCTCGATGCGCTCGCCGGTGCCGGCGAACAGCACCGTGTGGTCGCCCACGATGTCGCCGCCGCGGATGCTGGCGAAGCCGATGCTGGACGGGTCGCGCTCGCCGGTCACGCCCTGGCGCGCCGGCACGGCGCAGTCCTTCAGGTCGCGACCCAGCGCGGCGGCCACGACCCGGCCCATTTCCAGCGCGGTGCCGCTGGGCGCATCGACCTTGTGCCGGTGGTGGGCTTCGATGATCTCGATGTCGTAACCCTCGTTCAGCGCGCGGGCGGCCGTGTCCAGCAGCTTCAGCACCACGTTCACGCCGACGCTCATGTTGGGTGCCATCACGATGGCGATGTGCTCGGCGTGTTCGGCAATCACGGCCCGCTGCGCGTCGCTGAAGCCGGTGGTACCGATGACGGCCTTGACGCCGAGTTCGCGGCACACCGCCAGGTGGGTCAGCGTGCCTTCGGGCCGCGTGAAGTCGATCAGCACCTGCGCGTCGGCCAGGCCGGCACGCAGATCGGCCGTGATGCCGACGCCGCTGCTGCGGCCCAGAAAGGCGCAGGCGTCTTGCCCGATGCCGGGCGTGCCGGCGATGTCGAGGGCGGCGGCCAGCGTCAGGTCGTCCGCCGCCAGCACCGCCTCGATCAGCATCTGGCCCATGCGGCCCGAGGCGCCGGCCACGGCGACTCTCAAGGGCTCAGCGCCGGCCACGGCGACTCTCGACGGTGCAGCGCCGGCGACGGCGACCTTCAACGGTGTCGCGACGTTCAGCCGTTCAATGCCCGCAACCCGCGGCGACGCCATGGTCAGCGCGGCTCCAGCGGCGGGTAGCTGCGGGCCGGCACGTCGGGCGCAGCTTCTACCACCGGCGGTTTGGGCGGCACCGGCAAGGCCTTGAGCTGCTCTGCCGTCAACGCCAGCGGCGGCGCATTGCGGGATGTCTTGAAGGTGTCGATCGACGACACGAAGTCGCGTTCGGAAGGCAGTTCGCCGCCGGCATCGATGCTCTTGAGCTTGTCGGCGTCGAACAGCACGACGATGCGGCGCGCCTGCGGCTCGGTGCCCTGGCGGCGGATGGTGAACACGTAGTCCCAGCGATCGGCGTGAAACACGTCGGTCAGCAAGGGCGAGCCCAGGATGTCGCGCACCTGTGCTCGAGTCTGGCCGGGCTTGATGGCTTCGACCTGTTCCTTGGTCACGACGTTGCCCTGCACCACCTCGACCCGGTACGGCGTGACGAGGCCGAGGAAACTGTCGGACGACTGAAGGGATTCACACGCCGACAGGCCCGTCAGGCCCAGCGCGAAGGCCGCGGGAAGGAGAAAAGAAGACAGTCGCATGATGGGTCCACGGCCAGGCCGACGTGCGGACTGAACCTCGATATGATTGTTTCATTCTACCGGGCAGGGTTGCCTCGCCCGGGCCAGCCGGAGCCCCCATGACGCACGCCGAAGAACTCAAGAGCAGCGGTCTCAAGGCCACCCTTCCACGCATCAAGATCCTGGAGGTGTTCCAGAGCACGACGCAGCGCCACATGACGGCCGAGGACGTGTTCAAGGTGCTGCTGAAAGAAGATGCCGACGTCGGACTGGCCACGGTGTATCGCGTGCTGATGCAGTTCGAGCAGGCCGGCATCCTGTCGCGCAACCATTTCGAGACCGGCAAGTCGGTGTTCGAACTCAACGAAGGCAAGCACCACGACCACCTGGTGTGCATGGACTGCGGCCGCGTCGAGGAGTTCTTCGATGCCGAGATCGAAAAGCGCCAGAAGTCGGTGGCGCAGACGCGTGGCTTCGAATTGCAGGACCACGCCCTGTCGCTGTACGCGGTGTGCACCAAGAAGAACTGCGTGCACAAGACTCACCGCTGACCGGCGCTGCGGTCAGCCTTCGTTGCGTCCTTCGCGCAGCATGGCTTTCTGGTGCCGCTCGATGAATTCCTTGTAGGTGTCGATGCCGCGCAGCTGCAGGATCGAGTTGCGCACCGCGGCTTCCACCAGCACCGCGATGTTGCGGCCGGCCACCACCTGGATGATGACCTTGCGCACCGGGATCCCCAGCACGTCCTGCGTCAGCGGCTCGGCCGGCATGCGCTCGTACTCGC
>JANNEI010000303.1:0-1753 GCA_031378565.1 Burkholderiales bacterium | reverse complement strand
ACCGTGTTCGCACGCGACTACAACGAAGCGCTGGTGCACCAGATCGTCGTGGCCTTCCAGGCCAACGCACGCCAGGGCACGCGCGCGCAAAAAGACCGCGAAGCGGTCAAGCACTCCACGAAGAAGCCGTGGCGGCAGAAGGGCACCGGTCGCGCTCGCGCCGGCATGACTTCGTCGCCGCTGTGGCGTGGAGGCGGTCGGATTTTCCCGAACAGCCCGGACGAAAACTTCAGCCACAAGGTCAACAAGAAGATGTACCGCGCTGGCATGGCGGCGATCTTCTCGCAGCTGGCCCGTGAAGGCCGTTTGGCGGTGGTTGACTCGCTGACTGTCGATTCGCCCAAGACCAAGTTGCTGGCCGCCAAGTTCAAGGCGATGGGTCTGGACTCGGTGCTGGTCATCTCTGACCAGGTCGACGACAACCTGCTGCTGGCCTCGCGCAACCTGGTCAACGTGCTCGTGGTCGAGCCGCGTTACGCGGATCCGCTGTCGCTGGTGCATTACAAGAAGGTGCTCGTCACCAAGGCCGCGATCGAGCAACTCAAGGAGATGCTGGCATGAGTACCACCTCCAACATGAGCGGCGTGAAGTTCGCTGCCAACCGCCTGGCCCAAGTGCTGATCGCCCCCATCGTGAGCGAAAAGGCCACGATGACGGCTGAGAAGCACAACCAGGTGCTGTTCAAGGTGCTGCGCGACGCGACCAAACCCGAGATCAAGGCGGCTGTCGAGTTGCTGTTCAAGGTCGACGTCGAGTCGGTGCAGACCGTGGTTCAAAAGGGCAAGGCCAAGCGTTTCGGCCGTTCCATGGGCCGCCGCGACCACGTCAAGAAGGCGTATGTGTCGTTGAAGGCGGGCCAGGAGCTCAACTTCTCCGGGGAGGCCGCGTAATGGCCGTCATCAAAGTCAAGCCAACCTCGCCGGGCCGCCGTGCGGTGGTCAAGGTCGTGCATGCGCACCTGCACAAGGGCAAGCCCGAGGCGTCGCTGGTCGAGCCTCAGTTTCAGCATGCAGGCCGCAACAACAACGGCCACATCACCATCCGCCACAAGGGCGGTGGTCACAAGCACCACTACCGCGTGGTCGATTTCGTGCGCAACAAGGATGCGATTCCGGCCAAGGTCGAGCGCATCGAGTACGACCCGAACCGCACCGCGCACATCGCGCTGGTGTGCTACGCAGACGGCGAGCGTCGCTACATCATCGCGCCGCGCGGACTTGAAGTCGGCGCGACTCTGCTGAGCGGCGCCGAAGCACCGATCAAGGCAGGCAACACGCTGCCAATCCGCAACATCCCGGTGGGTTCGATCATCCACTGCATCGAGATGCTTCCCGGCAAGGGTGCGCAGATCGCGCGCTCGGCCGGCACGGCGTGCACGTTGCTGGCTCGCGAAGGCGTTTATGCCCAGGTTCGTCTGCGCTCGGGTGAAGTTCGCAAGATCCACATCGACTGCCGCGCGACGATCGGCGAGGTGTCGAACGAAGAGCACAGTCTTCGCCAGTACGGCAAGGCGGGTGCCAGGCGCTGGAAGGGCATCCGCCCGACGGTGCGTGGCGTGGCCATGAACCCGGTGGACCACCCGCACGGCGGTGGTGAAGGTCGCACCGGCGAGGGCCAGGTGCCGGTGTCCCCATGGAACACCATGACCAAGGGCTACCGCACTCGCAACAACAAGCGCACGCAGACGTTCATCGTCTCGCGTCGCAAGAAGTAACCGGACCAGAGGGCTGCTGACATGACCCGTTCACTCAAA
>JANNEI010000295.1:0-5397 GCA_031378565.1 Burkholderiales bacterium | reverse complement strand
GTGCCCCGCAGTCCGCCTTCGCTCGTGGCGAATGCGTCGGATGGAAATCATGGCAGTGCGCGCAACAGGCGCTTGAGGAGCTTGCCGTTGGCATTGCGCGGCAGTGGGTCACGGCTCCAGGTGATGCTCTCGGGCACCTTGTAGTCGGCCAGCTGAGAGGCGCAATGGGCTCGCAGCCCACCCTCGTCGACGTTGGCACCGGGCGCGTACACGACCGCGTGCACGCGTTCGCCCAGCACCGGGCAGGGCTTGCCGACGACGGCTGCCTCGACCACGCCGGGCCAGGCCATCAGCGCGTTCTCGACCTCGACCGAATAGACCTTGAAGCCGCCGCGGTTGAGCATGTCTTTCTTGCGGTCGACGATGCGCACGAAGCCCTGCGCATCGACCGCGCCGATGTCGCCCGAATGCCAGAAGCCGGCGGTGAATTCGCGCGCGGTGGCCTGCGGGTCGGCCCAGTAGCCGGGCACCACCATCGGGCCGGCGATCCAGAGTTCACCGGCTTCGCCCGGTGCGACTTCGCGGCCCTCGTCGTCCATCACGCGGATGTCGGCGGCGGGCAGCGCGACGCCGACGGAATCGGCATGTGCCCTCGTCAGGCCCGCCGGAATCATCGCCACGGGCGACGTGGTTTCCGTCGCACCGTAGGCGTTTTGCAGCGTCAGGCCGGGCAGGCGCGCGGTCAGCGCGTCGATGGTCGCCACCGGCATCGGTGCGCCGCCGTAACCGCCGACGCGCCACGCCGAAAGGTCTTCGGTGCGCAAGGCATCGCTGCGCAGGCAGAGCTGGTACATCGCCGGCACCATCAGCGTGTGGCTGACGCGCTCGCGCGCCATCAGCCGCACGAAGGCCTCGGCCTTGAACTCTGGCACCACCACCACCGCGCCGCCCACCTGCCACATCGTCGCGATGATGGCGACCAGCCCGGTCACGTGGCTGGCCGGCACCGCGAGTGCCGAGCGGTCGTCGGGGCCCAGCCGCATGCAGGCCTGGTAGTGCAGCACCGAATGCGCAATCGACAGATGCGTGAGCATCGCGCCCTTGGGCTGGCCGGTGGTGCCCGAGGTGTAGAGGATCACCGCGACATCGGTCTCGCGGGTGTGGTGGGTTTTGTGGATCTCTGCGGCGTCGGGGAGGGTCTGCGCAGCGGCGAGCGGCACCAGGCGTGACGCTGCGATGCGCAGCGTCATCGCCGGTGCCTCGCCAGCGTCAGGGATGCGGTCGCCGAGTTCGTCGTCGAACACGATCGCCGCCGCGCCGCACTGATGGGCGATGTAGGCCAGGCCGGGCCGCTGCTCGCGCACGCCCACCGGCACGGCGATGGCACCCAGCCGCTGCAAGGCCAGCAACACGGTGATGAATTCCGGCCGGTTGCCTAACAGCATCAACACCCGTGCGCCGGCACCGACGCCTTGCGAAGCGAGTGCAGCGGTCAGCCGATCGGCCTCGCCGCCGGCTTGCGCGTAGCTCCAGCGCCGGCCTTCGCAGACGATGGCATCGGACTGCGGCCGCAGCGCGCGGGCCCGCTCGAACATGGCGTGCAGGCTGGCCGGTCGTTCGGTGAAGCAGCGGTTGACGCGGTCGCCGTACAACGCTTCGTGGCGCATCGGAGGCACTTGGCAGCCTTGCCAATGGTTCACACCGCAGCCCGCTCGACGTTGGCACCGCGCTCGATCACGACTTCGCTGTCGACGAGGCGGCGCGAATGGTTCAAGTCGCTCTGCGCGATCAACACCGAGGTGGCGCTGCCCTTCAGGCCGGCAATCACTTCGCCGAGGCGTTTGGACAAGACCGGTGCCACGCCTTCGAAGGGCTCATCCAGCAACAACAGCCGCGTGCCGACCGCGAGCGCACGCGCCAGCGCGACCAGCTTCTGCTGCCCGCCCGACAGCAACAGCGCACGCCGCGATCGCATCTCCAGCAGCTCTGGCAGCACGCGGTAGACCAGCGCCAGCCGCTCGGCCTCGATCAGCGACTTGTTCACCCACACCGGCACCAGGATGTTCTCCTCCACCGTCAGCTCGGGCACCAGGCCGCGGTCTTCCGGCATGTAGCCGATGCCGAGCGCAGCGCGTGCATGCGCCGGAAGTTTGCCCAGGTCTTGCCCGTCGAAAACGATGCGCCCCTGGCTGGGTGCGAGGTGGCCCATCAGGGTGCGGATCAGCGTGGTCTTGCCGGCACCGTTGCGGCCGACCAAGCCGACCATGCGGCCGGTGTCGACCTGCAGCGACAGCCCGCGCAGCACCTGCACCGACTGGATCGCGACGTGCAACGAATCGATTTGAAGCATGGTCAGGCGTCGCCGGGCCGCCCCAAGAGGCCTGCGCCCCAGGGGCCCCGAAGAGGCCCCTTCGCGGCCCTTGGGGCAGTGAACGAAGTGAGGGTGGGGGCCAACAGATTCACTCCGTCACCAGTTCGCCGGTGACGTAGCGGCGAACGTCGTCGGTTTTCAATGCCTCGTTCGGCGGGCCGTCGGCGATGATGCGGCCGCTGTAGAACGCCACCACGCGGCTGGCATAGCGCTCGACGATGTCCATGTCGTGCTCGACGAACAGCACCGTCATCGCCTCTTGCCCGAGCGCCGACATGATGGTCTCCATCATCGGAAACTTTTCTTCGGCCGAGACGCCGCTGGTGGGCTCGTCGAGCAGCAGCAGCTTGGGCGCGGCGGTGAGTGCCATCGCGATGTCGAGCAGCTTGCGGATGCCGCCGGGCAGCTCGGCCACGCGCCGCTCGCGGTGTTCGGCGTGGCGGACTCGTTCGAGCAGGGCATCGGCGCGGTCGAGCGCCGAGCGCCGCCGCGCCGGCTGCCAGAAGCTCAGGCGCTGGTCGTGGCAGGCGTTGGCCACCAGCATGTTGTCGAGCACGGTCAGGTCGCCATAGAGCTGCGGAATCTGGAACGAGCGCGCCACGCCGAGCCGCGTGATGGCACGCGGATCGAGCGGCGTGATGTCGCGGCCGTCGAACATGATGCGGCCCTCGTCGGGCTTCAGGTAGCCGGTGATCATGTTGACGAAGGTGGTCTTGCCGGCCCCGTTGCTGCCGATCAGGCTGACGCGCTCGCCGGCCGCGATGCGGATGCCGATGTCGGCCGCGGCCACCACCGCACCGAAGCGTTTGCTGACGCCGTGCGCTTCGAGCATCGCGGTCACTTCGAGCTTCCCTTCATCCACAGCGAGCCGATGCCCTTCGGCAGGAAGCGGATCACGAACAGCAGGAAGAGGCCGAGCACCAGCTGCCAGGTGTTGGGGAAGTACGCACTCGAAAACGAGCGCACGACTTCGAGCACCGTGCTGGCCACGAACACCGCTGCCACGCTTTGCCAGCCGGCCAGGATGGCGACGAATACGAACTCGCCCGAGGTGGTCCAGAAGCTGAAGTTGGGCTCGATGTGGCCGAGCGACATCACCACCAGCGCGCCGCCGAGGCCGCCACAGAACGCGGCCAGGATGAAGTTGATCGCCATCGCCTGGCGCACCGAGCCGCCGAGGTATTCGACCCGCAGTTCGTTCTCGCGAACCGCCAGCGTCACCAAGCCGCGCGTGCTGTCGAAGTAGACGCGCGCCAGCAGCCCGACCACGCTGGCCACGCCGAGCGTGACGAGGTAGAGGATGTAGCCGACACGCGCGTCGGGCAGCTTCTGGCCGAGCAGCGTGGGGCGGCCGAGGTTGAAGCCGTCGGAGCCGCCGAGCACCTCCAGCTTCATCAGCAGGCCGTAGGTCACCATCGACAAGGCCAGCGTCAGCATCGCGAAAAAGATGCCGCGGTAACGCGACAGCAGCGGTGCGAACGGTGCCGCGATCAGCACCGCCACCAGGCCGCCGGCCAGCGGCAAACCGAGCGCATCGGTGAAACCGAGCTTGTTGAAGACCAGTGCCGCGGTGTAGCCGCCGATCGCGAAAACCATGCCTTGGCCGAACGGCACGACCCCGCCGCGCATCAGGCCGACGATGCCGAGCGAGACCAGGCCGTTGGCAGCGGCCATCGTGACCAGGAAGGTCAGCCACTTGGGGCTGAAGAAGCCGGCGATGGCGAGCACGCCGAACCCGGCCAGACCCAGCCACACGGTGTCCCGATGGGCCGGCAGCACGGCGGCGTCTTGCGTTGCAGGCAGCGAATTCAGGATCGCGGCCATGGCGTCAGATCTTGCGCGCCTGCGTGCGCTGGAACAGGCCTTCGGGGCGGAACATCAGCACCACCGCCATCACGATGTAGATCGAGAACAGCTCGGCCACCGGCGCGGTGTGCACCGCCAGCGAGCGCGCCAGCCCGACGATCAGCGCACCCACCGCGGCACCCTCGATGCTGCCGAGCCCACCGATGATGACAACCGCGAACGACACGATGATCACGCCCACCGACACGCCGGGTTGCACCGAGATCATCGGTGCCGTGAACGCGCCGCCGAGCGCCGCGAGAAAAATGCCGACCGAGAACGCCAGCATGTAGACGCGCGACACGTTGACGCCCATGCTGGCAGCGACTTCGGCGCTGTGGATCACCGCCAGCATGATCTTGCCCTGGCGCGTGCGGTTCAGCCCCCACCACACCAGCAGGCCCACCACCACCGCCAGCGCGACCAGCGCGAAGTCGTAGCCGACCCAGGTCTGCACGCCGACGTGGACGTTGCCGAACAGGCTGTAAGGCTCGGACACGTAGTACGGATTGGCACCCCAGACCAGCTTGGTCACGTCTTCCAGGATCAGGAACATCGCGTAGGTCACGAGCACCAGCAACACCTCGTCGCGGCCATAGAAAAAGCGCAGCAGTCCGCGTTCGGTGAGTGGCGCCACCACCGCGGCCACCACCACGGCGGCCAGCAGCATGGCCACCAGCGAGAACGCCGGTGCCCACTGCATGCTGGCACCCCAGCCGACGAAGCTGGCTGCGGCATACGCGCCGAGCGCGTAAAAGCTGCCGTGCGCGATGTTGAGGATCTTCAGCACGCCGAACACCAGCGTGAGCCCGAGGGCGACGATGAACAGCCACGACGCGTAGGTCAGGCCGTCGATAAGGATGGTCACAACGGTGTTCACCGCGCGGCCCCCTCACCCCGGCCCTCTCCCCCGGGTACAGGGGAGAGGAGGCGAACTGTTGCTCCCTCTCCCGCTGGCGGGAGAGGGTTGGGGGCGAAGCGGGGGTTTCGAGCCGCCCGCGACGAGCCCGCGCAGCGGTTCGGGCTTGCAAGCCCGAACGCGCACTGCAAGTGAGGGCGGTTCTTCAAGGGCAGCCCTTGGCACCCGGGAAGCCCGCCTTGATCCACTCTTCCGATTTCATGTTCGCCGGCGGGTTGACGCATTCGGCCGCGAAGCGCTGGATGTCCTCCAACACCACCATCTTCTTCGCCGCGTCGTAGCGCGTCTTGCCGATCGCCGTGTCCTGGATCGCCTGGTGGCC
>JANNEI010000293.1:0-3282 GCA_031378565.1 Burkholderiales bacterium | reverse complement strand
AAGGCTCGCGACCGCAGGCGGTTTTCTGGCGTAGACGACGCATTCATGGCCCTTGCGCATCAAGCGCCGCACCATGCTGGCACCCATTCGACCCAGCCCGATCATGCCGATCTGCATTTGACTTTCTCCAACGTTCGCACGCCCTTGCCTTTGTAGCGAAGCCGATGACCGCCGTCTGTTTGCTTGCGCACAGACCGCACCCGGCAATCTGGCTACGCTGTGCGCCATCCATGAAGCCGACGGCGGTTCAACTCGCAGCAATATCGCAGCCGACACCGCAGAGCCTCGCGTTGTCCGGCGCGTGGACGGCGCGCGGCTTGCACGCCGTGCAGGCGCAGTTGCAATCGATCGTGACGCCCGCCGGACCAGCAGTGATTGTCGACGGCGCACACATCGATGCGCTGGACACAGCCGGTGCCTGGGTGCTGCAAAAGCTGTTGCATCGCCTGCGCGGCGAAGGTGGCGACGTCACGCTGACCGGTCTGCGACCGCCTTTCGCCAAACTGATCGCTATCGTGGCCGAGCAAGTGGCGCAGCAGGTGGCCGATCAGGCCGCCCAACCTGCAGCCGGCCCCAGCCCGGCACCGCCACTGCTTCAGCGCATTGGCCGCAGCGCGGCAGCCGCCTTCGAACAGGCGGTGGCGCTGCTGGCTTTCGTGGGTGAGAGCGCAGTCGCACTGGCCGGCTGCATCGTTCACCCGAAGCGGTTCCGGTGGCGGCCCATCCTCTTCAACATCCGCAGCGCCGGGTTCGACGCGATGCCCATCGTCGGCTTGCTGTCGTTCTTGCTCGGCATCGTGGTCGCCTACCAGGGCGCCGACCAGCTCAGGCAGTACGGTGCCAACATCTTCGTCGCCGATCTGGTCGGCTTGTCGATGCTGCGCGAGTTCGCGCCGTTGATCACCGCCATCATCATTGCGGGGCGGTCCGGCTCGGCCTACGCAGCGCAGATCGGAACCATGGCGGTGACCGAAGAGATCGACGCCATGCGAACCCTCGGCATCGCCCCGCTGGAACTGCTGGTGTTGCCCAAGGTGATCGCACTGGTGATCGCCCTGCCGCTGCTGACCGCCTTCGCCGACGTGCTCGGCGTCTTCGGCGGCATGCTGATGGCCCGCGCGCAACTGGGCGTGGGCTACGGCGAGTTCCTCGATCGGTTCGTCAAGGCCGTCAGCCCGACGGCCTACCTGGTGGGCATCGGCAAGGCGCCGGTGTTCGCCGCCATCGTCGCGGTGGTCGGTTGCTTTCAGGGCTTCCGCACGAAAGGCGGTGCCGACAGCGTCGGCCGCCAGACGACGCATGCGGTGGTGCAGTCGATTTTTCTGGTGATCGTCGCCGACGCCCTGTTCTCGATCGCCTTCAGTGCGCTGGACCTTTGACATGCGAGGCGCAGCCTGGTTGATCGGCATGTCGATGCTGCCCAACGCCAGCGCGACGGGTGCAGACACATCCGCCGGCCCGGGCTTGGACCTTGCCGCGGTGGATCGCTTCATGGGCGCGCAGATCGAGAAGCACCGCATTCCCGGCGTGGCGCTGGCCATCACGCACGGCGATCAGATCATTCATGTTCGCGGCTACGGCCAGGCGCGCAGTGGCGCGCCGGTCACCGAGCGCACCCGGTTCAGGCTGGCCTCGTTGAGCAAGTCGTTCACCGCCATGGCAGTTTTTCAACTGTCGGACGCCGGGAAGATCGACATCGACCAACCGGTGCGGAGGTACCTGCCTGACTTCGCGCTGGCCACCCCCAGCGCTGCGGGCGGCATCACGGCACGGCATCTTCTCAACCACACCAGCGGCTTGGCAGACGCAGGCTTCGCGGACGGCCTGGAGGCTCGGCACAACACACTCGCCGAGCGAGTTGCGAGCCTTCGTTCCGCAGTGCCTGCCGGACCGCCGGGCACCGAGTTTCGATACTTCGACCCCAACTACCAGGTCCTCGCGAGGCTGGTCGAAGTGGTCAGCGGCCAAGCGTTCGACGCTTTCCTGAAGACACGGGTTCTCGCGCCGCTGGCGATGGGCGACAGTGTGAGCGCGCCCACATCCAACGCGCCCGCACTCGACCAAGATCAACTGGCTCAAGGCCACATCGTCGTCTATGGCTTCCCTGTGGCCATGCCCGAGGTGGTCGGTTTTCTGGGTGGCAGCGGGGGTGTGGTGTCGACGGCCTCAGACATGGCGCACTCCCTGATTGCCCACGCGAACGGCGGGCAGTTCGCGGGCCGCAGCGTGCTTTCACCGGCAAACATTTTGTTGATGCACACGCCGCCAGCGGGGATCGGCAGCCACTACGGCATGGGCTGGGTCGCGTCCACGGTGGACGGCACACAGACCGTCGAGCACAACGGAATTCTGTCGACGTTCTACGCTGAAGCGGTGCTGCTGCCGCAAAGCGGATACGCATTCGCGCTGCTCGTCAACGAGTACTCGCTGGCATCGTCGATCCTCGCCTTTCCGGTGTTGAAGCGTGGCGTCGTGGCATTGCTGTCGGGGCGACAACCCGCACACGGCGGGCTCGGCATGCCCACGTTGGGCTTGCTGCTGGCCGCGGCCTCGGCACTCGGGATCGGATTGGCGATCCGAAGCCTGCTTCGGCTGCCGCAGTGGACGCTGCGGCACGCCGACGGAGCCGCGTGGAAGTTGCTGGCGAGCATGCTCTGGCTGCTGCTGCCGGCGGCTGCCTTGCTTGTCTTGCCCGAGCTGCTCGCCCTTCTCACGGGGCGTTCGTTCGGCTACCAGATTCTGGCGCGCACGATGCCGGAACTTGTCATCTTCCTGGCGGTCTGCGGCGGCCTGGGCTTGTTGAACGGCGTTCTGCGCGCGGTCGCTCTCGTCAGGAAGCGGACCGTGCGCGACGCGGACCGCGCAGGCGCTCACTGACATGCAAAACGACGCACACGACGTGGTGATCGAGATGAAAAATGTCTCGACGCGGTTTGGCGATCACGTGGTGCACACAGACGTGAACCTCGACGTGCGGCGCGCCGAGATATTCGCGCTGATCGGCGGCAGCGGCTCCGGCAAATCCACGCTGCTGCGCGAAATGATCCTGCTGCATCGCCCCGACTCGGGCTCGGTCCGCGTGCTTGGTGTCGACCTGAACAATCTTGCAGACGACGAAGCGCTGGCCCTGCGCCAACGCTGGGGCGTGATGTTTCAGCACGGCGGCTTGTTCGGCGCGCTGACGGTGACGGAGAACGTCGGACTGCCGATGCGTGAACACACCGAACTGGCAGACGCCTTGATCGACGAGATCGCCGCGTCGAAGCTGGCAATGACCGGCCT
>JANNEI010000263.1:0-10353 GCA_031378565.1 Burkholderiales bacterium | reverse complement strand
CTGATGTATTGAAGCGCAGCGGCGACGCTGTCGACGAGATCGGCCTGGCGGATGGTGGTCATGCGAAAACTCTCGGTGGACAGCCTGAGCTGGTGAACAATCCGCTGCTCTCGCCCGACAGCCGGGCACGCCGCAGTGGCGCTGCGCTCGAGATTTTACTGACCGAGGAACCTTCAACGTGTTGAGCAACATTCGTCGCTTCATCGCCTCCGAGTCCATCGGCGGTGTGGTGCTTGCCGCGGCTGCGCTGCTGGCGCTGATCGTCAGCAACTCGTCGCTCGGCCCGTGGTACGACAGCTTCTTGCACCTGCGCACCGAAATTCGCTTCGCCAACGACTGGCTGGTGCTGTCGAAGCCGCACATCCTGTGGGTCAACGATCTGTGGATGGCGGTGTTCTTCTTCCTCGTCGGGCTGGAGATCAAGCGCGAGCTGCTTGAAGGAGAACTCGCTTCGGTGAAGCAGGCAGTGCTGCCCGCGGCGGCGGCCATCGGCGGCATGGTGGTGCCGGCGCTGATCTACGCCTTCGTCAACCGTGCCGACCCGATCGCGCTGCGCGGCTGGGCGATTCCCACTGCCACCGACATCGCTTTCGCGCTGGGCATCCTGATGCTGATGGGGTCGCGGGTGCCGGCCTCGCTGAAGGTGTTCCTGACGGCGGTCGCCATCATCGACGACCTGGGGGCCATCGTCGTCATCGCGGTCTTCTACACCGACAACCTGTCGTTGCCGATGCTGCTGGCGGCCGGGGTGGGGGTGGTGGCGCTGTTCGCGTTGAACCGGGGTCGCGTGATGAATGTGGGGCCGTACGTGATCGTGGGGCTGGTGGTGTGGGTGTGTGTTCTGAAGTCCGGCATCCACGCCACCCTGGCCGGCGTGGTCACGGCGCTGGCGATTCCGCTGCGCAACCCTCAGGGCGGCTCGCCGCTGAAGGCCGCCGAGCATGCGCTGCATCCATGGGTTGCGTTCGCGGTGCTGCCGATGTTCGCCTTCGCCAACGCCGGGGTGTCGCTGCAAGGGGTGTCGATGTCGACCTTGCTGCTGCCGGTGCCGCTGGGCATCGCGCTGGGCCTGGTGGTCGGCAAGGCGGTCGGTGTGTTCGGCGCATCGTGGCTGATGGTGCGGTTTGCCGGTGCCAGCGTGCCCAGCGGGGCCTCGTGGCCTCAGTTCTTCGCGGTCTGCCTGCTCTGCGGCGTGGGCTTCACGATGAGCCTGTTCATCGGCGGGCTGGCCTTCGAGGGGCAAGGCCCGCAGTTCGAAACGCAACTCAAGCTCGGCGTCCTCGGCGGGTCGCTGATTGCGGCGCTGTTGGGGGTGGCGGTGATGCTCGGTGCCCGACGCCCTGCACCCGGGTGATGTTCAGTGGGGCCGCTGCGGCGCGCCGCCGTTCAGCAGCCGATCGGTGCCGGCAATCGCCAGTGCAGACAGCAGGAAGGTGAGGTGAATCAGTGTTTGCCACAGCAGGACTTTCTCGCTGTAGTTGGCTGCGCTGATGAAGGTCTTCAGCAGGTGGATGGAGCTGATGCCGATGATGGCGGTGGCGAGTTTGACCTTCAGCACCGAGGCGTTCACGTGGCTCAGCCACTCGGGCTGGTCGGGGTGGCCTTCGAGGTTCATGCGCGACACGAAAGTCTCGTAGCCGCCGACGATCACCATGATCAGCAGGTTGGAAATCATCACCACGTCGATCAAGGCCAACACCACCAGCATGATGACGGTTTCGTTCAGCGTCGGTGCCTCGTAGCCGACGACAAGGCCAGCTGCATCCCGGATCGGTGGCAACTGGTAGCCGATGCTCTTGACCAGCGCAACGAGTGCGGTTTCGTTGCCGAACGCGGCTTCGATCAGGTGAACCAGCTCGACCCAGAAATGGAACACGTAGACGCCCTGGGCGAGGATCAACCCGATGTAGAGCGGCAACTGCAACCAGCGGCTCATGAAGATGTACTTCGGCAGAGGGCGCAGCGTTGTCTGGCGGTGGGGATCGGACATGGCGTGATGTGGCGTTGCGGCGGAAGCGGCGAATTGTAGGTTGGGGTAGTGACAGCCCCTGCGAGTCAGGCGTTGGTAAGAGCACCTGCCTAAGGTGGCATCATTCAAATTCCAAACGACAGGAGACGAGCATGTCCGAACTTTCCGTCTATGCGCCGCCAGCGTCAGTTGCACAGACTGCCCACGTGTCCGGCATGGCCGCGTACGAGAAGCTATGTGCCGAGGCCGAGGCCGACTACGAAGGCTATTGGGCCCGTCTGGCGCGTGAGTTCGTCACCTGGAAAACGCCGTTCACCAAGGTGCTCGACGAGTCGAATGCGCCGTTCTTCAAGTGGTTCGAGGACGGCACGCTCAACGTCTCGTACAACTGCCTCGACAAGCAGGTCGAGGCCGGCCTGGGCGACAAGGTGGCGATCATCTTCGAGGCCGACGACGGGCAGGTCACTCGCGTCACCTACAGCGAACTGCTGGCACGCACCTGCCGGATGGCCAATGCGCTGAAGGCCGATGGCGTCAAGAAGGGTGACCGCGTGGTCATCTACATGTCGATGAGCATCGAAGGCGTGGTGGCCATGCAGGCCTGCGCCCGAATCGGGGCCACGCATTCGGTGGTGTTCGGCGGCTTCTCGGCGCAAAGCCTGCGCGACCGCATCGAAGGTGCCGGCGCGGTGATGGTCATCACCGCCGACGAGCAGATGCGCGGCGGCAAGGCGCTGCCGCTGAAGTCCATCGTCGACGAAGCGTTGGCGCTGGGCGGCTGCGACAGCGTGAAGAACGTCATCGTCTACCAGCGCACCGGCGGCAAGATTGCCTGGCACGCGCCGCGCGACCAGTGGATGCACGAGGTCACGTACGACCTGCCCGCAACCTGCGAACCCGAATGGGTGGGTGCCGAGCACCCGCTGTTCCTGCTCTACACCTCGGGCTCCACCGGCAAACCCAAGGGTGTTCAGCACTCCTCCGGCGGCTACCTGCTGCATGCGGCGTTGACAACGAAATGGACTTTCGACCTGAAGCCCGACGACGTGTTCTGGTGCACCGCAGACATCGGCTGGGTGACCGGCCACACCTACATCGCTTACGGCCCGCTGGCGCTGGGTGCCACCGAGGTGGTGTTCGAGGGTGTGCCGACCTACCCGGATGCGGGCCGCTTCTGGAAGATGATCCAGGACCACAAGGTCAGCATCTTCTATACGGCACCCACCGCCATCCGCTCGCTGATCAAGCTGGCCGAAGCCAATGCCGCGGTCCATCCGGGCCGCTACGACCTGGGCAGCCTGCGCATCCTCGGGTCGGTGGGCGAGCCCATCAACCCGGCCGCGTGGGAGTGGTACCACCAGCACATCGGCGGCGGCCGCTGCCCCATCGTCGACACCTTCTGGCAAACCGAAACCGGCGGCCACATGATCACGCCGCTGCCCGGTGCGACGCCACTGGTGCCGGGCTCATGCACCCTGCCGTTCCCCGGCATCATGGCCGCCGTGGTGGATGAGACCGGGCGCGATGTGCCGTGGGGGCAGGGCGGCATCCTGGTCGTGAAAAAGCCCTGGCCCAGCATGATCCGCACCATCTACGGCGACCCGGAGCGATTCGTCAAAAGCTACTACCCGGCCGACTTCCAGGGCAAGTATTACCTGGCCGGCGACGGTGCGATTCGCGACGCGAAAACCGGCTACTTCACCATCACCGGGCGCATCGACGACGTGCTCAACGTCAGCGGCCACCGCATGGGCACGATGGAGATCGAAAGCGCGCTGGTGTCGTGCATCGAACTGGTGGCCGAGGCGGCCGTGGTCGGTCGCCCGGACGAAACCACCGGCGAGGCGATCTGCGCCTTCGTTGTGCTGAAGGGACCGCGCCCGACCGGCGACGAGGCCAAGAAGATCGCCAAGACCCTGCGCGACTGGGTCGGCAAGGAAATCGGCCCGATCGCGAAGCCGAAAGACATCCGCTTCGGCGACAACCTGCCGAAGACGCGCTCGGGCAAGATCATGCGGCGCTTGCTGAGGTCGGTGGCGAAAGGCGAGGCGGTCACGCAGGACACCAGCACGCTTGAGAACCCGGCCATCCTGGACCAGTTGGGCCAGGCGTATTGAGCGCCCCAAGGCCGGCCGCGGCCGGCCGCCCCCCACGGGGATCAAGGAAAGTGGCAAAGCCACATTTCCTTGAGAGCATCGCCGGATCCGCCGAGCAACAAAAAAGCCCCGCATGCGGGGCTTTTTCAATGACCGTCAAAGCTCACTTCTGCGTCATCACCCACTCGACGAGTTGCTTGGCTTCAGCGGCGTTGACCTGCGGATTGGCTGGCATCGGGATGGCTCCCCAAACACCTGAGCCGCCCTTGAGGACTTTCTGGGTCAGTTTGTCGACTGCGTCCTTTTCTCCGCTGTACTTGGCCGCGACGTCCTTGTACGACGGGCCGACCAATTTCTTGTCGACCGCGTGGCAGGCCATGCAGTTCTTCTTGTTCGCCAGGTCGGCGTTGGCAAAGGCGGGGCCGGCGGCCAGGGCGATGATCAGTAGGGACAGCGATTTCATGACTTCCTTTCGCGACTCAGCGCGTTTTTGCTAGGCTACATTCGACTCAACGGATTGTAGGGCGCGGTGGTTGACGCCACGCTTGCAACGGGTTTGCGGGTTCTGGGAGCAAAGCATGTACATGGTCGTCCTCGGGGTTGTGCTGCTGGTGTTGAAATTGACCGACCTCGGCCCGGTGGCCGGCATGCCCTGGTGGGCCGTGTTGCTGCCGTTCGGCCTGGCGGTGCTGTGGTGGGCCTGGGCGGATGCCTCTGGCTGGACCAAGCGCCGCGAAATGGACAAGATGGAGCAGAAGAAGAAGGACCGCCGAACCAAGAACCTCGATGCGCTGGGCATGGACGCCAAAGGCCGGCGCGGGAAGGCTCGCTGATCGGGCTGCCTTCAGGCTCTCAGCCGTGCTCGAATCGGTCGAGCACCGCGCCCGAACTGGCGCTGGAGGCATTGTTTGCGAACTTCGCCAGCACGCCGCGCGTGTAGCGCGGGGCCGGTGCCTTCCACAGCGCGCGGCGGCGGCCCAGTTCGTCGTCGGCCACGTTCAGTTGCAGGCTTAGCGTGTGCGAGTCGATGGTGATGGAGTCGCCTTCATGCACCAGCGCAATCGTGCCGCCGGCATACGCCTCGGGTGCCACATGGCCGACCACCATGCCCCAGGTGCCACCCGAGAAGCGGCCGTCGGTCACCAGGCCCACCGATTCGCCCAGGCCCTGGCCGATGAGTGCGCCGGTGGGGGCCAGCATCTCGGGCATGCCGGGGCCGCCCTTCGGGCCGAGGTAGCGCAGCACCATCACGTCACCGGCCACGATCTTGCGCGCCATGATCGCCGCCAGCGCCGACTGCTCGTCGTCGAAGACGCGCGCCGGGCCGGTCATCACCGGATTCTTCAGGCCGGTGATCTTGGCCACGCAGCCTTCGGGCGACAAATTGCCGCGCAGGATGGCGAGGTGCCCGTGCGCATACATCGGCCTGTCGATGGGGCGGATCACATCCTGGTCGATGCGCGGAGCAGCGGGCAGCTCGGACAGGTTCTGTGCCACGGTCTTGCCGGTGATGGTGATGCAGTCGCCGTTCAACAGGCCGGCGGCCAGCAGCGTCTTCATGACCTGCGGAATGCCGCCGGCCTGGTGCAGATCGACGGCCAGGTACTTGCCGGACGGCTTCAGGTCGCACAACACCGGCACCTTTTTGCGCATGCGCTCGAAGTCGTCGATGGTCCATTCGACTTCGGCCGCGTGAGCGATGGCCAGGAAGTGCAGCACCGCATTGGTCGAGCCGCCGGTGGCCATGATGACCGCCACCGCGTTCTCGATCGCCTGCTTGGTGACGATGTCGCGCGGCTTCAGGTCGGCCTTGACGGCTTCGACCAGGACCCGCGCGGCCTCGGTGGCCGCCACCGAAATCTCGTCGTGCGGGTTTGCCATCGTCGACGAATACGGCAGGCTCATGCCCAGCGCCTCGAACGCCGAACTCATCGTGTTGGCCGTGTACATGCCGCCGCACGAGCCGCTGCCGGGGATGGCACGGCGCTCGATTTCGCCGAAGTCTTCTTCGCTCATGTTGCCGGCGCTGAACTGGCCGACGGCCTCGAACACGCTGACGATGTTCAGGTCCTGGCCCTTGTAGCGGCCCGGCAGTATGGTGCCGCCGTAGACGTAGATCGCCGGCACGTTGGCCCGCAAGATGCCCATCATGCCGCCGGGCATGTTCTTGTCGCAGCCGCCGACCACCAACACGCCGTCCATCCACTGGCCGCCGACGCAGGTCTCGATGCAATCGGCAATCACCTCGCGCGACACCAGGCTGTACTTCATCCCCTCGGTGCCCATCGCCATGCCGTCGCTGATGGTGGGCGTGCCGAAGATCTGCGCGTTGCCGCCGGCCGCCTCGATGCCGGCCACCGCCGCGTCGGCGAGCTTCTGCAAACCGGAATTGCACGGCGTGATGGTGGAATGCCCGTTCGCCACGCCGATCATCGGTTTCTTGAAGTCGCCCTCGACGTAGCCCAGGGCGTAGTACATGGACCGGTTCGGCGCGCGGGCCACGCCTTCGGTGATGTTTTTCGAGCGGCGGTTGATGCTCATCGGAGTCTCGTGTCGTTGAGGTTTCACACAGCTTTCGATGATATCCGCCCGTTTATCATCATCCACACCTCAACGTTCAACCGCCCATGCTCGTTCACCCCCAATTCGACCCGATTGCTCTGAAGCTGGGCCCGCTCGCCATCCATTGGTACGGTCTGACTTACCTGGTGGCCTTCGGGCTGTTCTTGTATCTGGGCTCGCTGCGGGTCAAGCACACGCCGTATGCGCAACGCGGCTGGACGCGACGCGATGTCGAGGACCTGCTGTTCTACGGCGTTCTCGGCGTGGTGATCGGCGGCCGCCTGGGCTATGTGCTGTTCTACAAGCCCGGTTACTACGCCGCCAACCCGCTGGAGATTTTTGCGGTCTGGAAGGGCGGCATGGCTTTTCACGGTGGCTTGCTGGGCGTGCTGGCCGCGATGGCCTTGTTTGCACGGCAGAAGCAGCGACATTTCCTGGAGGTCACCGACCTGATCGCGCCTTGCGTGCCCACCGGGCTGGCGTCCGGGCGCATCGGCAACTTCATCAACGGCGAATTGCCGGGCCGCGCGGCCGACCCCGCCCTGCCATGGGCGATGGTCTACCCGCAGGTCGACAGCATTCCGCGCCATCCGTCTTCTCTGTACCAGTTCGCGCTTGAGGGGCTTCTGCTGTTCGTGCTGCTGTGGCTGTACGCCCGCCAACCGCGCAAGCTGGGCCAGGTGTCGGGCTTGTTCCTGGTCGGTTATGGCGTGCTGCGCTTCACTGCCGAATACTTCCGCGAGCCCGACAGTTTTCTCGGCCTGCTGGCCTTGAACATGAGCATGGGGCAGTGGCTGTGCGTGCCGATGGTGGTGGCTGGCGTGGCGATGTGGGCCTGGGGCGGGCGGCAACCCGACGTTCGCGCATGAAGTGGGCTGCCGCGGCTGCGCTGGCGCTTGTGTCCGCGGCTGTTGCCGCGCAGCCGGTGCTCGACGCGCAGTGGTCAGCCGCGCTGGCAGCCGGGCGCTACGCCGATGTCGAGCGGTCTGCCAGCGCGCGTGCTGCATCGCACCCCGCCGACATGGATGCGCACGCCGCGCTGATTCGCGCGGTGCTGGGGCTGAACGACCCCGCCCGGCGCGACGCGGCCCTCAAGCTGCTGGAGGCCTGCGTGGCACGCACGCCGCAGTCGGCCGTGTGCCATTACGGTACCGGCAGCGTGCTCGGCGCACAGGCCATCTCCCAGGGCATGCTGAAGGCGGCGTTCAGCGCGGGCCGCATCCGGGATTCGTTGCGCACGGCGGTTGATCTCGACCCCGGCCTGTACGCCGCTCGCAGCGCTCTGGTCCAGTTCTACCTGCTCGCGCCGGTTGTCGTCGGTGGCAGCGTGTCGAAGGCCACCGAGGTGGCGACGGCCGTGGCTGCCCGGCAGCCTGAACAGGCGCGCGTTCTGTTGGCCATGATTGCGCTGGACCAGAAGCAGGTCGATGAGGCCGAGCGCGAGCTGGCCGCTGTCAAGCCGGGTGCCGACCAGGAACTGAGCGACGATGCCGACAGCCTGCGAGTGCGTTTGGCGTTCGACCATCTCGGGCGCAAGCAGCCCGCCAGGGCCAGGCCGATCTTCGAGCGCTTCATCCGAGAACAACCTGGCCGAGCCGTGGGCCACTACGGGCTGGGCCGCGTGCTGAGCGACTCGGGTGCCTGGGACGAGGCGATGGCCGAATTCACGCTCGCCGCGAGACTTGACGGCGCCGGTGATTTGCCAGTGGACTACCGATTGGGCGTTGCGCTGCAAGTCAGGGGCCGGCGCGAGGCCGCACACGCGGCGCTGACCCGCTTCATGGCGGCCGGCAAGGGCAGCCAACTGAATCGCGACGACGCACAGCTTCGGCTGACCCAGCTTCGTTGATCGTTGCTGAACAACACTGACCAACACACCATGCGACAAATCTTTCTCGACACCGAAACAACCGGCCTGAGCCCCGAGTCGGGCGACCGCATCATCGAAATCGGCTGCGTCGAAATGCTCAACCGGCGGCTCACCGGCAACAACCTGCACTTCTACCTGAACCCGCAGCGGCGCAATCACGAAGACGCCGTGAAGATTCACGGACTGACCGATGAATTCCTCGCCGACAAGGCCTTGTTCGCGTCCATCGCCGACGAGTTGCTGGCCTATGTGGAGGGAGCGGAAATCATCATCCACAACGCGGGTTTCGATGTGGGCTTCCTGAACGCGGAACTCAAGCGAATCGCGCGGCCACCGTTCCCAGGCTCGGTCGTTCGAATCACCGACAGCCTGACGATGGCGCGCGACATGTTCCCCGGCAAGTCGAACTCGCTCGACGCGCTGTGCAAGCGCCTCGAAGTCGACAACGCGAACCGGACCTTGCACGGCGCTTTGCTCGACGCCGGGTTGCTGGCCGAGGTCTACATCCGCATGACGCGGGGCCAGAACTCATTGGTGATCGATGCCACCGAAGCGTCGGCAGGAGACGGCGAGCTGCAAACCATCGATTTCGCGAGCTTCGAGCTGCCGGTCCTGGCCGCCAGCGAAGAAGAGAACGCGGCGCACGGCGCGATGCTGGTCGAACTCGACAAGGCGTCCGGCGGCAAGACGCTGTGGAGACTGCATGTGGCATAATTTTGGGCTGTCCTGCGCACGCAGCGGCACCCGATTCGGGCGGTTAGCTCAGGGGTAGAGCACAGCATTCACACTGCTGGGGTCGGGGGTTCGAAACCCTCACCGCCCACCACGTTGAAAGCACTTCGCGATGTTTGCGAGGTGCTTTTTTCATGGGCACGTCGATCGCAAACGATGCCGCCGCGCCGGCTCGTTGACCTCGAACCGCCAATCGATCCGGGACAATGCCGACATGGAAAAAGTCGATGCGGTCGTCATCGGTGCCGGCGTGGTCGGCCTTGCCGCAGCCCGCGCGCTGGCGATGCTGGGCCTGGAGACGCTGGTGCTGGAAAGCGCCAACGCCATCGGCACTCAAACCAGCTCGCGCAACAGCGAAGTCATTCACGCGGGCCTGTACTACCCGAGCGGGTCGCTGAAGGCGCGCCTGTGCGTGCTGGGTCGCCAACAGCTCTACGCATTCTGCGAATCGCACGCGGTGGCGTACCGCCGCTGCGGCAAGCTGCTGGTGGCCACCGATGCAGGCCAGTTGCCCGCGCTGCAACGCTTGCTGCACCAGGCTCTGGCCAATGGCGTGAGCGATGTGCAGTGGCTCGACGGCGCGCAGGCGCGCGCGCTGGAGCCTGCCCTGGTGGCCGTGGCCGCGTTGTTGTCGCCGTCCACCGGCATCGTCGACAGCCACGGCCTGATGCTGGCCTTGCAGGGTGACCTGGAGCGCCACGGCGGGGCGCTGGCATTGTTGTCGCCCGTCGACGCGGTGGCCTGCGGCGAGTTGCACATCGTTCGCGTGGGCGGTGTCGCGCCGATGGAACTGGCCACGCGCGTGCTGGTCAACGCGGCCGGGTTGTGGGCACCGGCCGTCGCTGCCAGCATGGCCGGCCTCGACGCGTCGCGGGTGCCGCAGGCTCGCTATGCCAAGGGCAGCTACTTCTCGCTCGCGGCAAAGGCACCGTTCACACGACTGGTCTACCCGGTGCCTCAACAGGCCGGGCTGGGCGTGCACCTGACGCTCGACCTGGCCGGGCAAGCCCGCTTCGGACCCGATGTCGAATGGATCACGCCCGCCTCACCGGCCGACATCGACTACCGGGTCGACCCCGAACGGGCGCAAGTCTTCTATGCCGAGATTCGCCGCTATTGGCCGG
>JANNEI010000259.1:0-2622 GCA_031378565.1 Burkholderiales bacterium | reverse complement strand
TTGCGCGCCTTGTGTGCACACGCCGCCGCCGAGCATCCCGCGGCCTTCTCATCCAACGGCACTGACGCGTTCCATGCGCATCGACTCGGCTGGTCCTTGCACGGCGAACAGGTGCAACGGCACGCAGATGCACCCGCCGAGATCGGCGGCTGCATCGCGTCGCTGCCCGCCGAGTGGCGGCTGCCCGCGCTGCTGAGCCTCGCGTTTGCGGAAGACTTCGCGATCATCGACGGCCACACTGCGCACATCCCGTGGCTGGCGGTGTGCCTGCCGTCGCACTGGGCACCGGAAACCAAGGTCGGCCGCCACTTTGCCGAAGTGCATGCGCCGGTGGCCGACAACGCGTTGCTGATCACCGCCAGCGATCACCTGGCGCGGCTCGTCACCGGCAACGAACGCTGGGAACGCTTCGTGTGGACGATCACACGCCACCCTCGGCTGCACGCCCACCCGGCGCACACCGACCCTGCGCCCTGGCCGGCCGACATCGACGCGGCACCACTGGCCGCCCAGGCTTTTTTCCGCACCGAGCGGCAGACCTTCATTCCGCTGCCCGAACACCGGCAGGCCGTGTTCACGATTCACGTCGACATCCAGCCGTTGACACAGGCGGTGACCACGCCGGGCCAGGCCCGGCAACTGCATGACGCGCTGGCCACGATGAGCCCGGCGGTGCTGGCGTACCGCGGCCTGACCGATGGCCGTGATCGCCTGCTGGCGTGGCTCGACCAGCGAGCCAGCACGTCAGGCGCATGAGTGACACGCCGCTGGAGCGATGGCGCGGCCGCGAGCGCTTCGTCGTCCTCGACACCGATTTCGACCACGGCCAGCGCTTCCTGACCTGGTGGCAAGCGTGGCGCGATGACGCCGCGCGCTGCGCGCAACTCCACGTCATCGCGATGCTGCCGCGAGCGCTCAAGGCCGAGCAGCTTCGCGCGTCGCACCGTCAATCCCCGCACGACGATCTCGCAAACGAACTGGCCGACGCCTGGCCGGTGCTGACGCCCAACCTGCATCGCCTGAGCTTCGAAGACGGGCGGGTGCAACTGTTGCTTGCACCCGGCGAGGCGAGTGCGTGGCTGTCTGCGCTGGTGGCCCATGTCGATTCGTTCTTCATCGATGCGGCAGCACTGTCCGACAGCGCTGCCGCAGGCCTGTCGCGTTTCACCAAAAGCCTGGCTCGCCTGGCGGCACCCGGCGCGACGCTCTCCATCGAAGCCGCTGACGCCGCTGAAGCCGACGAAAGTACCGCGCCGGCTGCGCTGCGCAGCGCCCTGATCAGCAGCGGTTTCGAGGTCGGCACGGCGACGGATCGCGCGCTCACCACCGCCACCCACGTTCCTGGATTCGCGCCACGGCGCGCACCTTCACGCTGGCCTGCAGGGCGCTCGCAGACACGCCACGCGGTCATCGTCGGTGCCGGGCTCGCCGGCTCGTCGGTGGCTTGGGCACTGGCGCAGCAGGGCTGGACCAGCAGCGTGCTCGACCGCCACACCGCGCCGGCCCAGGAAGCCTCGGGCAACCCGGCCGGTCTGTTCCACGGCATCGTCAATGCGCAAGACGGCGTGCACGCGCGCTTCAACCGCGCGGCAGCGCTTGCGGTCGCCGACGCCGTCCGCATCGCCAGCACGCAGCACGGCGTCGCTGGCAACGCCAACGGTCTGCTGCGGATGGAGGCGGAACATGCGTCGGTGGTTGCGATGCGTGCCGTGCTGGCCAGCGGTGGTCTGCCGCCGGCCTACGTTCAGGCGGTCGATGCGACACAGGCATCCACCCTGAGTGGCCTGCCGTTGACGCGGGCCGCATGGTTCTACCCGACGGGCGGCTGGGTGCAACCGCAAGGCCTGGTGCGCGCGTATCTCGAACGGGCCGGCGCGGCCAGCGGCTTTCGCGGCGACACCCAGGTGCATGCGCTGCAACGCAGCGCCGACGGATGGCGGTTGCTCGATGCGCGTGGTGCAGTGATTTGCGAGTCCGAGGTGGTGGTGCTTGCCAACGCGGGTGACGCCGTGCGGCTGCTCGGCACCATCGGCACCGGCGGCGCTGCGCCGGCATGGCCGCTGGAACGGGTGCGCGGCCAGATCAGCCAGCTGCCATCGAACACGGCGGGCCTTCCGCAAACGCGGCTGCCCTTGACGGGTTCGGGTTACCTGCTGCCGCCGTGGCAGGGACAAATCAGTTTCGGCTCCACCTCGCAAGCCGGCGACGAAGACGCTTCGGTTCGTGAGGCGGACCACGCGCAGAACGTCGCCCAATTGGCACGCCTCACCCAAGCCGCGCTGACGGTCCCGCTCGATCGGTTTCAGGGGCGAACCGCCTGGCGCTGTGTCGCGCCCGACCGGCTGCCGGTGATCGGCGGCGTGCCTGACATTGCGGCTGCGTCCAGCGCACGGCCACTCGACCAGCCGCGCCTCGTGCCGCGTCTGCCGGGCTTGTTCGTGTTCACCGGGCTCGGTACGCGCGGCATCACCTGGAGCGCGCTCGGCGCGCAGACACTGGCCGCGTGGATCACCGGGGCACCGATGCCGCTGGAGTCGAGGCTGCTCGAGGCCGTGGACCCGGCACGCTTTATCGCCAGGGCGGTGCGGCGCAGCGCCAGCCGCACGTCACAGACCCGCTGAC
>JANNEI010000253.1:0-2235 GCA_031378565.1 Burkholderiales bacterium | reverse complement strand
ATCTCGAAGCCGCGGCCCTCGCCAAGCAGGATGTTGCTGGCCGGCACGCGCACGTTGTCGAGCAGCACTTCCATGTGGCCGTGCGGCGCGTCGTCGTAGCCGAACACGGTCAATGGGCGCACCACGCTGACGCCCTTCGCGTCGCGCGGCACCAGCACCATCGACTGCTGCGCATGGCGCGGCGCGTCCGCGTCGGTCTTGCCCATCACGATGAAGATCTTGCAGTGCGGGTTGCCGGCACCCGACGAATACCACTTGCGGCCGTTGACCACGTAGTCGTCGCCGTCGCGCACGATGCTGCACTGGAGGTTGGTCGCGTCCGACGAAGCCACCGCCGGCTCGGTCATCAGGAAGGCGGAGCGGATTTCACCGCGCAGCAGCGGCTCCAGCCACTGGTCCTTGTGCGCTTCGCTGCCGTAGCGCTCGATCGTTTCCATGTTGCCGGTGTCGGGGGCCGAGCAGTTGAACACTTCGCCCGACCACGACACCCGGCCCATGATCTCGCACAGCGGCGCGTAGTCCAGGTTCGAGATGCCGGGCACGCCGCGGTGCTCGTGCGGCAGGAACATGTTCCACAGCCCGGACTTGCGCGCGAGCACCTTCAGTTCTTCGACCAGCGCAGGCGTTTGCCAGGCGTCGCCGGCACGCCGAAACGCATCCATCTCTTGCGCGTAGCGCGCTTCGTTCGGGTAGATGTGGGTGTCGAAGAATGCCTGCATCCGTTGAAGCAGGTCGGTGGTCTTGGCTGAGTGGTCGCTGAGCATGCAAGCTCTCCTGGAGGTGATCGGGGACGTCTGCACACAGGTGCCGCGTGCAGGCAACGATTGAAGCACCGCCCGCCGCACTGCTGCGTCACCAAGGCGACGCCGGATCGGCGCTGTAAGTTCGGCCCGCGCCGAAGCGACACAATCACCCGCGTTCAATCCCAGCGCGCAAGTCCGACCCTGTTCCCCGACGGAGACCCGCATGAAACGTCTTGCCACCCTGGCCGCCATCGCGTGCTGTTTCATCGCCACCGCCACCGCCACCTTTGCGGCAGACGGGCTGGTGGCGCTGAAAAGCCCGCATCCCGCCAGGGAGACGATGAACCGATTCGAAGACACCGCCAAGCAGCGAGGCCTGACGGTGTTTGCGCGCATCGACCACGCGGCCGGCGCTGCCAAGGTCGGCAAGACCTTGCGCCCGACCGAGGTGCTGATCTTCGGCAACCCGCAGGGTGGCACGCCGTTGATGGAATGCGAGCAGTCGGCGGGCATCGACCTGCCGCTGAAGGCGCTGGTCTGGGAAGACGCGCAGGGTCAGGTCTGGCTCGGCTACAACGATCCGGCCTGGGTGGCCAGCCGCCACGGCGTGCCACAGTGCCCGGCTGCAGCGGCCATCGGCAAGGCCCTGGCCGGGTTGTCCGAGGCGGCGGTTGCGCGTTGAGTGGTGATACGGATTCGCGGTCAAACGTGTATGAACAGCTCTTGCGCCACACGACGTTTACCCTGAGGTATCGAAGGGCGCGTGACAGCTTTCTTCCGCAGGCTCAGGACGGTCGGAATTTCCTCACCCGAGCGGGATCTCTGCATTGATGACCGCAAAGCCGCAGCCGCCCTAAGAAGGCAGGAAGTCCACCGGCCAGGTCACGATCATGGTGTCCACGTCCTTGGCCCCGAAGTCGAACTGGCGGATGCGCGCCAGCAGCTTGGCTTCCAGCTCGGGTGTGCGCAATTCGCTCGACTCGATCCGGCAGTCGACCACGCCGCCGCCCGGCGCAATGCTCAGCTTGAGCACCACCTTGCCCTGCAGGCTGGGCTCTTCGCGAAGCGCGCGGTTGTAGATCGAGTAGATCGATCCCTTGTTGCGGTCGAAGACCAGCTTGATGTCCTCGATCGAGCGCGACGCCTTGCCGCTGCCGCCACGCTGCACTGCGCCGCCGGCACCGTTGCCGCCGCCGCCCAGGCCGCCCGCACCGCTGCCGGTTCCGTCACCGCGGCCACGCGCCCCGCCGCCGCCCGCACCCCCGCCGCCACCGCCGCCGACCACGCCCTCGACCAGCGTGGTCGAACGCCCTGCCAGGCCGCCACCGCCGGTGTTGCGGCTGTAGCTGGCGGTGTTGATGCCGCCGCTGCCGCCGGTGGCGTTGGACGTGATCAGCGCGCGAGTCGGCGTGCCGGCTTCGTTGCCGGCACCGACGCCCACGCCGACACTGCTGCCGACGCCGGGGCCTTGCTTGACCGGCGTCAACTGCAC
>JANNEI010000245.1:0-6621 GCA_031378565.1 Burkholderiales bacterium | reverse complement strand
CTTGCATGTTCGAGAAGATGGGGACAGCGTCGGCGAAGTCAAATCTGCATCAGATCGACTGAACGGCCTTGGCGCGCTGGTAAGCCGCGTGCAGGCGCGCGTACACCGGACCGGGCTTGCCACGCATCGCGCCGTGGCCGACCGACTGGCTGTCGAGAAGGGTGATGGGCAGCACTTCCTTTGTGGCCGAACTGAGCATCAACTCGTCGGCAGCCAGCACCTCGGCCTCGGGGATGGGGCGCAGGTTGAAGGCGATGCCTTCCTCTTCGCACAGTTCGCGGATCAACTCGTAGCGAATGCCCTCCAGCACGTGGGCGCTTTTGGGCGGGCCGAGCACTGCGCCTTCATGCACCACCCACACGTTGCTGGCCGAGGCCTCGGTCAAGAATCCGTCGCGGAACATCACGGTCTCGATCGCGCCGTGGTCGGCCGACATCTGCCGCGCCAGCACATTGCCGAGCAGCGAGGTGGACTTGATGTCGCCGCGCTCCCAGCGAAAGTCGCGCGCCGTCACGCAGGCCACGCCGCGGTGCCGCTGCTCGGCAGACGGCGGCTTCATCGGGTTCGTCATCATGAAGACGGTGGGCGTGATGTCGGGCGGCATCACATGGTCGCGCAGCGCCACGCCGCGCGTGACCTGGATGTAGACGAGCTGGTCGTCGCTGGCCTGTGCCGCGCTGAGCGCGCGGCAACGCTCCAGCCACTCGGCACGGCTCAGCGGGTTGGTGACGCGGATCTTGTCGAGCCCGCGGTTCAGGCGCGCCATGTGCTCGTCGAACCGAAACAGCTTGCGGCCATACACCGGCACCACTTCGTAGATGCCGTCACCGAAGATGAAACCCCGGTCGAGCACCGACACCTTGGCCTGGTTCAGCGGGGTGTACTCACCGTTCAGGTAGCACAGGGTGTCTGGAATCGTGGTCATCGAGGCCTCCAAAAAAACGCCTGTTCAGCTTACTTGATCCACAGCCGGATGGCATCCCAGGCACGGCCCAGAATGCCCGCCTGCTCGACGCCGTCGAGCACCACGAGCGGCACATCCGCCACCGCCGTTCCACCGGCGGTGGTGACCTTCAGCGTGCCCACACGCTGGCCCTTGGCGAGCGGTGCCACCAGGGGGTCGGTGCGCTCGATGCGGGTCAGCAACTTGCCGCCCTCGCCCTTGGGCACGGTGACGTACACCGCGCCGGCCGCGCCCAGCTTTGCGTCGTTGCTCTTGCCTTTCCAGACCGGCACGGTGGCCATCGGCTTGGCATCCTCGAACAGGCGGATCGCGTCGAACGCCTGGTAGCCCCAGTTCAACAGCTTCTGGCTTTCGTCGGCGCGGGCCGCCATCGACGTTGTGTTGAGCAGCACGCTGAGCAGGCGCCGCTTGCCATTAGGGAAGTCGCGCTGGGCGCTGGCGATCAGGCAGTAACCGGCCGCTTCGGTGTAGCCGGTTTTCATGCCGTCGACGCTGGGGTCGCGGCGCAACAGCAGATTGCGGTTGGGCTGCGAGATGTTGTTGTACTTGTAGTCCTTGATCGCGTAGTAGACGTAGAACTCGGGGAAGTCGCGAATGATGCGCGTGGCCACCACTGCCAGTTCGCGCGCGGTGCTCTTGTGTCCGGCTTCGGTCAGGCCGGTGACGTTCTTGAACACGGTGTTCTTCAAGCCCCAGGCCTGGGCCTGGCGATTCATCATGGCGACGAACTGCTCGACCGTGCCGGCCACGCCTTCCGCCAGCGCCACCGCAGCGTCGTTGCCCGATGCCACGATCTCGCCGCGCAGCAACTCATCGACCGTGGGCGTCATGGTGGTGTCGATGAACATCAGCGAGGCACCACCCTTGCGCTCGTCCCAGGCGCGCTTGGAGACCGGCAGCTTTTGCTCCAACGCCAGCTTCTTGTCGCGAATCGCGGTGAACACCACGTAAGCGCTCATCAGCTTGGTCAGCGACGCCGGATCGGACGGTGCATCCGCATCGCGCTCGGCCAGCGTCTGGTTGCTGTTGAGGTCGAGCAGCAGGTAGCTCTTGGCCGCGACCTCGGGTGGTTGCGGGGCCTGCGCGAGCGATGCGCCCGCCAGCGCAAGGGAGACGATAAAAGCGAACAGACGTTTCATGGAGAAGGGGTGGTCAAGCGGTGAAGAATCGAAGGCGTCGGCACTCGGCGAGCACCGGCAAGAAAATCAGCCAGCGGGCAGCTGCAACTGCTGAACCACCACGCTCTTGAGGCGCGCCAGCTGTCCGTGAAAAAAATGCCCCACGCCGGGGAAAACGATGACGGGCAGGCTTTGCGGCCGCGCCCAGTCGAGCGTGGCCGCGAGCGGCACCACGTCGTCGACCTCGCCGTGGATCACCACCGTGTCCGCCGGCACCACGGCCATCACCTGCTTCTGGGTCGACGGGCCAACGAGCACGATTCGCGCTGGTTTCGCATCATCGGGCAAACGCGCAGCGGCCTGTGACGCGACGTAAGCGCCGAAAGAGAATCCGCCCAGCAGCCAGGGCTGTCCGGCCTCCCGAAAGTGGCCGATGACGGCCAGCGCGTCGTCCACCTCGCCGAGGCCTTCGTCCCAGGTGCCGCCGGACGCGCCGACGCCCCGAAAGTTGAAGCGCACCGCGCGCCAGCCCATCTGCACGAAGGCGCGCGCCAGCGTCTGCACCACCTTGTTGTCGAGCGTGCCGCCGTGCTGCGGGTGCGGGTGGCAGATGATCGCCACGCCGTGCGCGGTGCCGACCGGCGCATCGACGGCGCACTCGATCTCGCCGGTCGGCCCGGTGATCGTATCGCGCACGGTGTTCGGGTTCATCGGCCCACGTCGGGCGGCAGCAGCAGCCGCTCGACCAGCTTGCCGTGCTTGAGGTGCGAATCGACGATCTCGTCGATGTCGTGCTCGTCCACGTAGGTGTACCAGACGCCTTCGGGATAGACCACCGCCACCGGCCCGCCGGCGCAGCGGTCCAGGCAGCCCGCCTTGTTGACCCGCACGCCGCCCGGGCCCGCGAGCTTTTCGGCCTTGACGCGCGACTTGCAGCGGTCCAGGCCCGCCTGCGCGTTGTGCTGGGCACAAGAGGCCTCGCCGTTGTCGCGTTGGTTGAGGCAAAAAAAGATGTGGTGCTTGTAGTAGCTCATGGCTTCATTTTAAGGAGGGCTGCGGTGGGCGCTTCGCGGTTCTCACTCATTGCCCTGCACGCCGATGCGGCTGAGCAGGTAGGCCAGCGCCGCATACGGCCACGCCCAGCCCACCCACTGTGCGGCACCGTGGAAGCGAATGAAGCGGCCCTGCTCCCAGGCCTGCAGGCTTTCGGCAAAGTAGGGGTCGGCGGGGGCTTGCGCCACCAGGGCCAGCAGCGCGGTCAGCGCCATCAGCCCCAAGCCGGCGGCCGCGCGGCGTGGCACCCACGCCAGCAAGATGGCCGCGGCAATGGCTGCCACGAAGGCGGCACCGGCGACGGGGGTGTTCCAGGCCAGCGCGTGCTCGGGCCCGAAGCTGAGCGCGGTGGACAAGGTGGTGGCCGCAAAACCAAGCGCCGCCGCCCCGAGAACCAGCACGCCGCGTCGCCAGCCCGGGCGCGAGATGCTGAAAGCCAGCAGGCAGGGTGCCAGCAGGCCCGCCGCCACAGCCACGAATTCGCCACCAGGTGTGAGCGCTGCGGTCGAAGTGCCTCCAGCTTGCAGCCAGGGTGCTGCCAACTCGGCGACGGCAGTGTCTTCGAGCAGGTCCGCCAGCGTGTCACGCAATCGAGACAACACCTGTCCCAGGCCCAGCGGGACCGCCGTTGGAAACAGCAAACCCAGCGGCCACAGGCACAGCAGGCTCAGGCCACCCGCGCTGCGGTCGATGAACCAGCGGTCGCGAACCGATTGCCAGCGATCGACCGCGCCTGTTCGGTGCAGCAGACTGGCTAGCAACACGCCCAGCCCGGCACCCGCCACATTGAGCCCCAGGTCGACGTTGGACGACACGCGATGGGGCAGAAAATTTTGCAGCGTTTCCATCGCGAAGGAGAGCACCAACGCCGACGACAACGCCAGGGCCGCGGCGCGGCGCGCACGCCAGCCCGAACGCACCATCGCCCCGAACACCAGCGCGCCCAGCGGCAGGTAGCCGACCAGGTTGGCCAGCAGGTCGAACCAGGTCCAGTAGGGCGACCACGGCAGCGTCAGGAAGGCCAGCACGCTGACGCCCGGAACCCGCCACCCCGTGAACGGGTACAGGCTGGCGTAGACGACGATCGCCGCCAGCATCCACGCCAGCGGCGTGGCCGAGCTGCGATGGCGACTCATGCGCAGATGCCGATCAGAACGGCTTCACGACCACCAGCACCACGATGGCCGCAAACAGCAAGACCGCGCTCTCGTTGAACACGCGAAACCAGCGCTCGCTGCGCTGGTTCGAAAACTGCTCGAAGCGCCGCAGCAAGGATCGGCACACGTGGTGATAGCCCACCGCCAGCACAACGAGGAAGATCTTGGCGTGCAGCCAGCCACCGGCATAGCCTCTCAGGTTGGCCAGCCACAGCCACAGGCCCAGGCCCAACGCGGGCACCATCAGCAGGCTGGAGAAGCGATAGAGCTTGCGCGCCATCAGCAGCAATCGCTCGCGTTCGGCATGGCTGTCGACCGGCACCATGGCCAGGTTCACGAACAGGCGCGGCAGGTAGAACAGCCCTGCAAACCAGCTGGCGACGAAGACGATGTGAAAGGCTTTGATCCAGAGCATGCGCGGATTATCGCGATGCTTGGAGAAGCCGCCGTTCGACAACGCGCAGCAGCGTCGCCAAAGAAAAAGCCCCGACCATGCGGCCAGGGCTGGAAAGCCTTTGCGCTGTCACACGGTCAGGCTCCTGCTCAGGGAGGAAAAGCAGGGAACGACCACCTTGCGGCTATCATTCATCGATCACTTTAGCAGACGCAACGCGAATTGCGACCGTTTCGTGACATGGGGCAATCGTCAATTGCCCACGCCCTCGCTGAAGGTCGGCGTCGATGCCCGCCGAACGCGCGCCGCCCCCACCTTGCCATTGGGATTCGTGACCCGTGCACACACCGCCCGCCTACCCGACAAGCCGCCCTCGCCGGCTGCGCCGCGACGAATTCACCCGCGCTCTGGTGCGTGAAAACCGGCTCCACCCGAACGACCTGATCCTGCCGGTGTTCGTGCTCGCGGGCCGTGCTCAAAGCCACCCGGTCGACTCGATGCCGGGCGTGTCGCGCCTCAGCCTGGACCGGCTGCTGCCGGTGGCCGAAGAGTGCGTCAGCCTGGGCATTCCGGTGCTGGCGTTGTTCCCGGTGATCGACGCATCGCTGAAGTTCGAGGACGGACGCGAAGCCTTCAACCCCGACGGCTTGGTGCCGACGGTGGTGCGCGCGCTGAAGAAAGAGTTTCCCGCACTCGGTGTGCTGACCGACGTGGCGCTCGACCCCTTCACGAGCCACGGGCAGGACGGCCTGCTCGACGCCACCGGCTACATCGTCAACGACAGCACCGTCGCCGTGCTGACGAAGCAGGCGCTGGTGCAGGCCGAGGCCGGCGTGGACATCGTGGCGCCCAGCGACATGATGGACGGGCGCATCGGTGCGATCCGCGTGGCGCTCGAAGCGCACGGCCACATCCACACCAAGATCATGGCCTACAGCGCCAAGTACGCGAGCGCCTTCTACGGCCCGTTTCGCGACGCCGTGGGCTCGGCGGCCAACCTGGGCAAGAGCAACAAGAAGGTCTACCAGATGGACCCGGCGAACACCGACGAAGCGCTGCGCGAAGTGGCGCTCGATATCGCCGAGGGCGCCGACATGGTGATGGTCAAACCCGGCATGCCTTACCTCGACATCGTGCGCCGCGTGAAGGACGAATTCCGCGTGCCCACGTTCGCGTACCAGGTGAGCGGCGAGTACGCGATGCTGAAGGCGGCAGCCGCCAACGGCTGGCTAGACCACGACGCGGTGATGATGGAAAGCCTGCTGGCTTTCAAGCGCGCCGGTGCCGACGGTGTGCTGACGTACTTCGCGCTCGACGCCGCGCGCGCGCTGAAGTCGGTTTGACGCTCAGGCGATCGGTGCCGCGCCGGCCATGAGGATCTTTCACATCACCGGCGACCAGTTTGCCGAGCTGGACGGCCTGCCGGATCAGCTCCCCGCCAGCGGCTACCTGTGGGTGGGCAGCGGACGCCGCGAATTCGAGGTGCAAACCGCCGAGGTGCAGGGCGCCTTGCAGCGTTGGACCGGCGGCCAGCTCGTCGACCTGCATGTGCTGGACCTGCTGAACAACCAGCTGCCGTCGCACTACGAATACACCTCGTGGTACGACGTGCTGGTGTTTCGTCGGCTGGCCGCCGGTGAAGGCAGCGCGGCCATGTTCATCGACGACAGCAAGGGCACGCTGAGCACGGCGCGGGCAGCGCTCGATGCCATCGATACCAGCCCGGTGGGCTTCGCGTTGTTCGACCGGGTGCTGATCACGGTGCACCCCACCGACTGCCAGGTGCGCGAGTTTTTCGCCAGCCGCTTGCAGCAGCAGGCACAGGCGCAGCCCGGGGAATCGCGGACGGGGGTGAGGCTGCCCAGCAGCGCGGCCGACCTGATGCTGCGCATGGTCAACCACATGGTGGACAGCTACCTGGAGTTGCGCCGCCTG
>JANNEI010000232.1:0-2164 GCA_031378565.1 Burkholderiales bacterium | reverse complement strand
CCGAGCCATCTTGAGAACGTCGACATGTGGGTGATTTTGCTGGAAGCTTTTGGCGCGCTGGTGCTGCTCGGCCTGATCGTCTGGTGGACGATGTTTTCGGGCCGCAAGAAGGGCGAGCGGCAGGACGACTGACGCTTCAATCGTGCGGCGGCACGATGAACGAAGCGGGGCTTCGGCTGAGGCGGCGGCGAATCGCCGCGTAGATTCGGCTGCGGTCGGCCAACCGAATGCCGCGTGAACGCATCGCCACCTTGAAGGCGAGCCAGAAGCTGACGCCCAGGTTCAGCGTGCCGATCACCGGGATGCTGGCCAGGCACCACCAGAACTCGCTTCGCTGAAGCACGTTCCAGCCCTCGGCACCCAGCGCCGCGGCCAGTTGCCCGGTGGACAGCGTGACGTGGCGCACTTCGATCGGCAGCCCGAAAAAGGCGGCCACGGCGGGCACCAGGCCGAGCAGGAAGCCGAGCGAAATGTTCGACGCGTAGCCCGACACATTGGCGCGCCAGTAGGCCGCCCAGCGCTGGGCGCGGGCGGCACCGAGTCGCGCCACGATGTTCGGGTTCCACGCGATGGCGCTGTCCAGCCGGTGCCAGACAAACCAGTTCTCGACCCAGCCGGCGATCAATGAACTGGCGAACAGCAGCACGCCGGTGAAGGCCGCGAAGAACGCCGTCGGCCCCAGCAGGGTGAGCGACTCCAGCACGTGCTCTGCGTCCTCGATCCCGACCAGCGGCCCGCCGAACGCGGCCCGGAACAGGAACTGCACCGCCAGCACCACCGGGATCACGGCCGCCAAGTTGCCGATGATGCCGGCGGCCTGCGAGCGGATCAGGTGCGCCACCTCGTCGACAAAGCCCTCGACGTGTTCGTCGTCCGACACATCGGCCAGCTTGTCGGCCAGCGCGGGCGCCGTCATGGCCGGCTGCTTGGTGGCCACCGTCCAGTGCAGCACGTGCACCAGCACGAAGCTGGCGGCGTAGTTGACACCGGCCAGGAAGCCGGCCCAGAACGCCGACAGCGCCAGCGCCCCCATCGCGAACTTGATGAGCGTGGTGCCGGCAATCACCACGCCGCCGCCGGCCGCGGTGCGCAGCATGTGCGCGTATTCGGCGCGGCTGCGGGTGATGTAGTGCTCGCCGGTTTCGGCGCTGCGCTCGGCCACCTTGCGCGCCAGCAGCGAGTAGTGGCGCGCGAACAGTGCGCGGATGCTGCGCCGCGCGTTGGCGGTGCGCACCAGATCGGCCAGCAACAGGGTCACGTCGCGCGCCGACTGGGTGCTGAGCACGCAGGTCAGCAACTGCTCGATGCGGTGGGTGCGCTCGCGCAACTGGTCCACATCGAACACCACGTTGATCGACACGCCGTGCTCTTCGAGGTGCTCGTGCACGCTGTCGGCGCAGCGGCGGCAGGCGTCGAGCAGGGCACGCAGGTACTGCGCGTCGCGCAGCAGCGCGGCGTTGTCTTCGCCCGGGCTGTGCGCGCGTGCCTGGTCGCACACCGATTCGGCCGCGCGGCTGAGTTGCGCAAACGGCGCGTCAGCCAGCAGTTCGGGGCTCATGCGCTGGCGCAGCGAGCTTGAAAAACCGGCGGCCCGCACCGCGCTGCACAGAAACATGATGGCGTCGAGCAGCGGGGCCTGCCAGTCGGTGCGGTCGGTGTCGGGCGGTGTGGCCAACAGCACCAGGCGGTTCAGCGTGGCGGCGTCCAGCGCTTCGAGCCACAGCGCATCGCCCTTCTCGGGAAACAGCAATCCGAACAGTTCGCCCAGGTCGGTGGTGGCGGGTGTCTGCGGCAGCAGCTTCAGGTTCAGGCGTTGCAGCAACTCACCTGCGAAATTGGTGCGCAGCGAGAAACCGAAGTCGGCAAACAGCGCCGCGATGTCGACGTCGCGCCAGAAGCAACGCAGCAGGTCGGCCACGTCGGCACGGTGCTTGGGGTTGCGTTCCAGCACGTTGAGCAGGTGCTTGAGGCGCAGCACCGGCGTCGGTGTTTGCGGCTCGCCGGGCACCGGCGCGTGGCGCAACCACTCCATCGCGCGGATCAACCACAGGTGCCGCTCGGGCAACGAGGTGCCGGTGTCGGCTGCGAAGGCCGCTGAGTTGAGGAGGGCCGTCAGGTCCCACGGCGACGCTGCCTTGTCAGCCATTCAAGGTCAGTGCAGCGA
>JANNEI010000172.1:0-2133 GCA_031378565.1 Burkholderiales bacterium | reverse complement strand
CTGGCGCATTGAGTCGGCACGCATCGTCGCCGGGGTGATGCGCCTGACCCGCGACCTGGGCCTGGCCGAAGAACTGACGCAAGACGCGCTGGTGGCGGCGCTGGAGCATTGGCCCCGAGACGGCGTGCCCGACAATCCCGGTGCCTGGCTGATGGCCACCGCCAAACACCGCGCGCTCGACCGCCTGCGCCACCATGCAATGGCCACCCGCCGGCTTGAAGAACTGGGCCACGATCTCGACGCGCTGGAGGCCCTGGTCGTGCCCGATCTTGTCGATGCATTGGCGGCTCGGTGGTGCGGTGGGCCTGCTCGTCGGTGGTCTCGTGCTGGAGTATTTTCACTGGAGTGCGGTCTTCCTGGTGGCGGTGCCGGTGATGCTGCTGCTGCTCGTGCTCGGCCCAAGGCTGTTGCCCGAGTACCGCGACGCGAACGCCGGGGCGCTCGACATGACGAGCGTCGTGATGTCGCTGCTGTCGGTGCTCACGATGGTCTACGGCCTCAAGCACGTCGCCGAACACGGCATCGCGTGGGGGTCGGTGGCGCTCGTGGTGGCCGGGCTCGGCGTCGGTGTCTTGTTTGTGCGCCGGCAGCGACGACTCGCCTACCCGCTGCTCGATCTGTCGCTGTTCCGCCGGCCGAAGTTTAGTGCGGCCATCGCGGCGTATGGCCTGTCATGCCTGGCCATGTTCGGCGTGTACATCTTCATCGCGCAGTACCTGCAGCTCGTGCTGGGCCTGTCACCGCTTCGGGCCGGCCTGGCCACCGTGCCTTGGGCGCTGGCCTTCGTCGCGGGCTCGTTGCTGGCACCCCGCCTGGCGCGCTGGCTGACGCCGGCCTCTGTCCTGGTGTGGGGGCTGGTGGCAGCGGCCGCCGGCTTCGGCCTGCTGGCTCTGGTGGAAGGCGACCGCGGACTCGTGATGCTGATCGGCGGCACGGTCCTGATGAGCCTGGGGCTGGCACCTGTGTTCACCATTGCCAACGAGTTGATCATCAGCGCAGCGCCGCCGGAACGCGCCGGTGCAGCGTCGGCGATCGCCGAGACGGCTTCGGAGTTCTGCGGTGCGCTAGGCATCGCTGTGTTCGGCAGCGTCGGCCTCGCCCTTTATCGCGGCAGCTTGGCCGACTCGATGCCAGGTTCGGCCTCGGCGGACGCCGCCAGCGCAGCGATGGCCACGCTCGGCGGTGCCGTGACGGCGGCGCACGCGCTCCCGCAACAAGCGGGGGACGCGCTGCTGGCTGCGTCGCGGGCGGCGTTCGGCGATGCGCTGCAGTTCACGGCCGCGCTCGGCGCTGTGGTGTTGCTCGCGGCGAGTGTGTTGTCGGCGCGGATTCTTCGGGGTGCAAGCCGGGCAACGGTGCAGCCGCACCCCGCATCGACTGCCTCAACTTCACCAATGCCCGCAGCGGAACCGAGTGCCAGCAACGATCGCCATCGCCACAACCCTTGAAACCAGGAGACCCCATGTTGCAAGACTCCCCGATCCACGCCTACATCCCCGCGAAGGATGTGGCCCGCGCACGCTCGTTCTACGAACAGAAGCTCGGGTTCAAACCGAAAGAAGTGAGTGAAAGCGGCGTTGTCTACGAATTCGGCGGACGCACGAGCTGCTTTCTGTACCCGACCCCGAACGCTGGCACTTCACAGGCGAGCCAGGCATTCTGGCAAGTCGACGACATCGAACGCGAGGTGGCCGAGTTGAAGGCGCGTGGTGTCGAGTTCGAGAAGTACGACTGGCCAGGGCAACACAGTGGCACCGACATCGTGACCGATGGCGGTGCCAAGGCGGCGTGGTTCAAGGACAGCGAAGGCAACATCATGGCGGTGATTCAGAACGTGTGAGGTGCTAGCCGGGCCACAGCGCAAAGGTTGTGTGCGCGATCGGTGACAGATCCGCCGTGCAAACGAATGCATCGAGCGTTTGCTCGCGCGTTGGGCAGCCTGTCGAACGCTGCTCTGCGCTGTGGCGCGCCGCCTCAATCGCTGCCAGGCTCGCCGTTCGCCACGCGGTTGCAATACAGCAGCAGCGCGTCGATCTCGCGCGACTTGTCGAACACGCGGTCGGCACCGAGCGCCAGGCACTTGCTTCGCATGTCCTGCGTGGCGTAGTTGCTCAGCACCACCAGTCTGTGCCG
>JANNEI010000159.1:0-8838 GCA_031378565.1 Burkholderiales bacterium | reverse complement strand
GGCAGCTTGAAGCCCATCTGGTCCAGCGCGTCGGCCACCAGTTCCAGGCGCAGCAGCGGGCTGTCCAGCGACATGAAGCGCTGTTTGACTTCGGGGCCCAGCGGCAGCAACTCGGACCAGCGGTTGGCGAGCCAGCCGCAGTCGTCCCAGTGGCAGGGGCCTTGCAACGGCATCTCGGTGCCCTGCATTTGCCGCTCGATCGCGAGCAACAGCTGTTGCAGCGCGTCGCGCGCGGGGGCCAGATCGTCGGGGACCGGAATCGCCGCGTCGGCAGGCAGCAGGGCCACGTCGGCCACCCACAGGCCGTGCGGCAGTTGCTGGCTGCTGCGCACCTGGAAGCGCTGTGTGCCGGTGCAGCGCACCATCATCAGGCCCGCCTGCGGGCGCTCCAGCAAGCCGATGCTGGCGAGTGTGCCGACGGGGTGGAATGCCTCATGGGCGAAGCCTTCACCGGGCGGGCGGCCGGGAACCGCAGCCGACGCTTCGGGCTGACGCTGCTGTCGTTGCCGGACTTCGCGGCCCTCGGTGAGGCAGACCACGCCGAACGGCATGCCGGCCTTGTGGCACTTGCCGATCATGTCGAGGTAACGCACCTCGAAAATGCGCAGTGGCAGCAGGCCACCCGGAAACAGCACCGACTGAAGCGGGAACAGGGGCAGTTGCGCGAGATGGCTGTCGGGAATGTTCACACCGGCGATCGTAGCGAGGTGGCAACCGGCAGCTTGAAAAGGGGACTTCGGGCCGGGGGGAATTGGGGCAGGGGTTTCTGGGCAGACGGGTCAGGCGAGCGCAGTGGAACCGAAGAAGTGGCGGAACACCTCGGGCTCGTGAACTTCGCGCATCACCATGCCGTTCAGGGTTTCGCGAAACGGCTCGGGCTCGCGCTGCGGGTCGAGGCTGGCCGGCATCGTGCTGGTCCAGGCGGGGCCGAATTCGGACGGCGTGAAAGTCTGAGTCGACACGGCCACGGCGGCCCGCCGACGCTCGGCCAGCGAGCCGGCCAGCGAAGGCAGTTCTTCCCACTCGATGGCACCGCCGTAGGCGCGTGCGCGGTGCGTGGCGGCGAGGTGGTGCTGGCTCGGGTAGGGTTGCATGTGGAGGCCTTCGTGTCTTGTTCAGCGTGGTCTGAAGACTATCGACAGCGCGCCCTGCTTGATGAACCGAAAAGCGCCGCAGCGCCGGGCCAATTCAGCGCGGCGCTGCACGCACCGTGCGGAAGTGCCGCCATCGACCACGCTGGTGTGAACGCTGCCCGGACGACGCGGCGCTCAGTGGCCGATGGGCGGGCGCGCCCCGCGCAGCGGGTTGCGCAGGTCGAACCGGGTGTACGGCTCGGCCCGCCCCGACAACGCGAGCGACAAGCCGGTCACCCAGCTGTGCGTGCGCGACGGCGGCGCGTTGGCAGGCGTCAGCAGCAGCCACCCGGCCAGCGCCAGCGGCAGCACCGCAGGCACACGCAGCCGGGGCAAGTGGCCGCGGCCCAGCGCCCACGCGCTGGCCGCGCCGCCCACCGCCACGCCGGCCACCACCTCGGACACCGAATGCGCGGCCACCATCACCCGCGACACCGCCACCAGCAGCGCCAGGGCCACCCCGGCGCACAGGGCCAGCCGTTGCCAGGCGACGCTGCGCCCGCCCGCCGCCGAGCCCAGCAACACCGGGTAGACGGCCGCCGCGAACATGGCGTGGCCCGAGATGCCGGTGAAGTCGAGCGCGGCACTGCCGATGCCCCAGCCGAGGAACGCCACCTTGCTGGCCGTGGTGATGAACACGGCTGCGGTCAACAGCGCCAGCCACCAGCCGACCAGTGGGCGGGCGGCGGGCCGCCACGCCAGCCAGACGCACAGCCCCAGAGCGGCCGGCAGCAGGATTTGCGCTTCGCCAAGACGTGTGACGATGGGCCAGAGGGAGTACGCGGGCAGCGGCGGAAACAGCATGGCGGCGATGGTATCGGCAGCGGCTGGCGTGGCGATGAGCGGCTGCTGCCGCTGCGACGGCGCGGTGCCAGGGCTTGACGTTCCTGGCCGCACAACTTCCGTCCAGGTGTGTGCGGTGCAACGCGTCCCGCAGACGCTTCGCTCCGACGGATCAGGGCGGCGGTGCGTTGGGGGTGACCACCGGCAGCACGACCCCCGTCGGGTGCGCGGCCGGCTTGCGCCTGACCAGCCGCACCGTCCACTGCACCACGTCGTCCACATAAGTGAACAGCACCGGAATCACCAGCAGGCTGAGGAAGGTGGAGGTGATCAGCCCGCCGATCACGACGATGGCCATCGGTGAGCGGAAGCTCGGGTCGACACCCCAGCCCAGGGCGATCGGCATCATGCCGGCACCCATCGCGATGGTGGTCATGATGATCGGGCGGGCGCGCTTGTGGCAGGCGTCGAGCAGCGCGTCCCAGCGCGTCATGTGCTGGTCGCGCCGGGCCATGATGGCGTATTCGACCAGCAGGATGGAGTTCTTGGTGGCGATGCCCATCAGCATGATCAGCCCGATCATCGACGGCATCGAGATCGCCGTCTGCGTGATGAACAGCGCGAGGAACGCGCCGGGGATCGACAGCAGCAGCGCGGCCAGGATCGTCACCGGCTGCACGAAGTCCTTGAACAGCAGCACCAGCACGATGTAGATGCACAGCACGCCGGTCAGCATCGCCAGGCCGAAGCTGGCGAACAGGTCGGCCATGGCTTCGGCGTCGCCCACGGTGGTCTGCGTGACGCCGGGCGGCAGGTTTTGCAGGCTGGGCAGCGCAAGCGCTGCTTTTTCAACCGCGCCGAGCGGCTGCTGGTTCAGTTCGATGTCGAAGTTGATGTTGCGCTGCCGGTCGTAGCGGTCGATCTGCGCCGGCCCGCTGGCCATTTCCAGCGTCGCCACGTTGCCCAGCATCACCGGCCCGCGCGCGCCGGGCACGGCCAGGCGTGACAGCAGGTCGAGGTCGGTGCGCGCGTCGGCTTTCAGCTTGACGACGATCGGCACCTGGCGCTGGCTCAGGTTCAGCTTGGCCAGGCTCTGGTCGTAGTCGCCGGCGGTGGCGATGCGCAGCGTGTCGGCGATGGCGGCCGAGGTCACGCCCAGGTCGGCGGCACGCGCAAAGTCGGGCCGCACGATCAGCTCGGGCCGAACCAGGCTGGAGGTGGACGTGACGTTGCCGATGCCCGGGATGCTGCGCAGTTCGCGTTCGACCTTGCGCGCGTGTTCGCCCAGCACGCGGCCGTCTTCACCGGCCAGCACCAGCACGTATTTTTCGCTCGACCCGCCGAAGCCCACCTTGACGCGCGCGCCCGGCAACACGGCCACCGCTTCGCGCAACTGGCCCTCGATGTCCTGCTTGCTGAGGCCGCTGCGCTCGCCGCGTGGCGTCATGTTGATGGTCAGCGTGGCGGTGCGCACCTCGGACGCTCCGGCCGGTGCAAACGGGTCGCCGCCGGTGGCCCCGCCGCCCACCGCGGTGTAGACCAGCTTCACGTGCGGGTTCTTCTGGACCAGCACGCGCGCTGCCTCGGCCGCGGCAAAGGTCTGCTCGAAGGTGCTGCCCGGCGGCAGCGACAGCGTGACTTGCGTTTGCGACAGGTCGTCGGGCGGGATGAAGCCGGTGGGCAGCAGCGGCACCAGCGCCAGCGAGCCGACCAGGAACACCGCTGCGCCCAGCGTGGTCAGGATGCGGTGCTTCAGGCACCAGCGGGCCCAGGCCATGTAGGTTTTCAGCCAGCCGGGTTCGACGTGTTCCTTCTTCGGCGGCTTCAGGATGTAGGCCGCCATCATCGGCGTCAGCATGCGCGCCACCACGAGCGAGAAGAACACCGCGATCGCCGCCGTCCAGCCGAACTGCACGAAAAACTTGCCCGGCACGCCGGCCATGAAGGCCGTCGGCAAGAACACCGCGATCAGCGTGAAGGTGGTGGCGATCACTGCCAGCCCGATCTCGTCGGCCGCTTCCATCGCAGCCTGGAACGGCGTCTTGCCCATGCGCAGGTGGCGCATGATGTTCTCGATCTCGACGATGGCGTCGTCGACCAGGATGCCCACCACCAGCGACAGGCTGAGCAGCGTGACGACGTTGATGGTGAAGCCGAACAGGTACATCACGCCGAAGGCCGGGATCACCGACAGCGGCAAGGCGGCGGCGGACACGAAGGTGGCGCGCCAGTCGCGCAGGAACAGCAGCACCACCAGCACCGCGAGTGCGGCACCTTCGTACATCAGCAGCATCGAGCCGTCGTAGCCCTCTTGCACCGGGTCGACGAAATTGAAGGCTTCGGTGACGGTGATTTCCGGGTGCGCGGTTTTCAGTTTTTCGATCTCGGCGCGCACGCCGGCCGCCACATCGACCTCGCCCGCGCCGCGGGTGCGCGTGATCTCGAAGCCGACCACCGGCTTGCCGTCGAGAAGCGCGGCCGAGCGCTTCTCGCCCACCGTGTCCATCACATTGGCGACCTGGTTCAGGCGGATGCGCCGGCCGTCGGCGAGGGTGATTTCCATGCGCGCCAGCTCGTCGGCCGACTGCACGGTGGCGATGGTGCGCACCGACTGCTCGGCGCCGCCCACGTCGGCGCGGCCGCCCGAGGCCTCTTGCTGGACCTGGCGCAGCTGGCGCGAGATGTCGGCGGCGGTGGCATTGAGTGCCTGCAGGCGCGCCGGGTCGAGCTCGACGCGCACTTCGCGCGTGACACCGCCGACGCGCGCCACCGCGCCCACGCCGCGCACGCTGAGCATCGTCTTGGTGACGTTGTTGTCAACGAACCAGCTCAGCGCCTCGTCGTCCATGCGGCCACTGGCCACGGTGTACGTCAGGATCGGCGCGCCCGACAGCTCCATCTTCGAGATCACCGGGTCGCGCAGGTCGCCGGGCAGGTCGCTGCGCACGCGCGAAATGGCGTCGCGCACGTCGTCGACTGCTTGCTGGGTGGGCTTTTCGAGGCGGAACTCGGCGGTGATGGTGGCGCTGCCGTCCTGCACCTTGGTGTAGATGTGCTTCAGGCCCTGCACGGTGGCGATCGAGTTCTCGATCTTGCGCGCGACCTCGGTTTCGAGCTGCCCCGGCGACGCGCCGGGCAGCGACGCGGTGACGGTGACCGTGGGCAGGTCGATGTCGGGGAAGTTCTGGATCTTCATCGCCCGGAAGCCCATCAGGCCCGCCAGCGTGAGCATGATGAAAAGCAGGATGGACGGGATCGGGTTCTTGATCGACCAGGCGGAAACGTTCATGACCGTGCCCTCACTTCTTGCTTGCGTTGGCGGGCGACCCGGAAGGTGCGGCCGCTTTCGCGCTGATCGCTTCGACCACCCGAACCGTGTCGCCGTCGCCCAGGAAGCCGCCGCCCGAGGCCACCACGCGGGCCGCTGCGTCCAGCCCGCCGGTGATTTCGATGCGGTCGCCGACGCGTCGGCCCACCGTGACCTTGGCTTCGCTGACCTTCGAGTCGGCACCGACGCGCAGCACGTAGCTGAAGCCGTCGCGCAGTTGCACCGCACTTTGCGGCAGCGTCATTCCCTGGCCGCTGCCGATCTCGAAATCGCCGCGCGCGAACATGCCGGCGCGCGCCTCGCCGGGGGCCGGCATGTCAACGTAGACCAGGCCGTTGCGGGTTTGCGCATCCACCGTCGGAGCCACCATGCGGACCCGGCCGGCGATCGGTGCGCTGCCGGCCGAGCCATTGGCCGCGGCAGCGTTGACGCTCAGGCTCACCGCCATGCCCGGCTGCAGCCGCGCCAGATCGGCGGCTGCCACTTCGGCGCGCCATTCGAGCTTGCCCTGGCGAATCATGCGGAACAGTTCCTGACCCGCCGGCAGCACCGCCCCCACGGTGGCGCTGCGGGCCGAGATGACACCGCTGTCGGGTGCCAGCACCTGCGTCTGCTTGAGCCGAAGCTGCTGCATGCCGGCGGCGGCGCGTTGCGCTTCGACGCGGGCCTGCGCGGTGCGTTCGGCGGTCAGGTACTGGTTGATCTGCTGCGCGCTCAACGCGCCGGTGGTTTGCAGCTCACGCGCCCGCTGCGCGTTTGCCGCCGCTTCGGCCAGCGTGGCTTCGGCCTCGGCCACGCTGGCGCGAATTTGCGCCACCTCGGCCTGCATCGTGTCGGGCGCAAAGGTGGCCAGCACCTGGCCGCGCTTGACCACGTCGCCCACGTTGACCCGCACCTCGGCCAGCCGCAGGCCGTTGGCTTCGGTGCCGATGCTGGCTTCCTGCCACGGCGCGATGTTGCCGTTGGCGCTGATGCGCAGCGGCAGGCTGGCGCTTTGCGGCTGGGTGACGGTGACGGTCAACGCCGGCTTGGGCGCGGCAGCGGCCGGCTTCTTGTCGTCGGCGGCGCGCACGCCGAAGGTGACGAGGGCGATGCCCAGCAGGGCAACGGCGGTGACTGCGATCAGGGTGTGGCGTGGCAGTTTCATGGTGTTCATGGGATGAATGTTCGTGTCACTTTGCGGTGGACCGCGGGGTGGCTGCTGCCAGCGATGCGTCATCGGTCGACCCGCCGCCGCTGAACTTGGAGTCGGCGTCGGACCAGCCGCCGCCGAGGGCGCGATACAGCGCAATCCACGCCGCCACGCGTTCGCGCTGCAAGTCGATCAGCGTGGTTTGCGCCAGCACGGCGCTGCGGCGCGCGTCTTCGAGTTCGAACAGGCTGGCCAGGCCGCTCTTGAAGCGGGCGTCGGTGGCCCGCAGCGAGACGGCGAACCCCTCGGCGGCCACCTGCGCGTCGCCGTTGCGCGCGGCGGTGCTTTGCAGCGCGACCAGTGCATCCTCGACCTCGCGCACTGCGGTGCGCAGCCTGCCTCGGTACTGCGCCTCGGCATCCTGATAGCGAGCCCGAGCCGCGACCACATTGGCCTGGCGCGTGCCGCCGTCGAACAGCGGCCGCGAACTTGCCAGCGGCCCCAGCGACCAGGTGCTGTCGCTGTTGCTGAAGCCGCCCGCCGAAACGCGCGCCGCGCCGAGGCTGCCGTTCAGGCTGACGCGCGGCAGGCGCGCGGCCCGCGCCTGGCCGATGTCCTGGCTGGCCGCCACCAGTTCGCGCTCGGCGTTGCCCAGGTCGGGCCGCTGGCGCAACAGCGCGGCCGGAACGCCGGGCACGCCGATGGCGGCGGGCTGGGCGATCACGGCCGTGTTGGCCGCGAGCGCGCTGCGCAAGGCCGGCTCGTCGCTGGCGGTCAGCGCGACCAGGCCTTTGACGAGGCTGTCGCACTGGGCGCGCTGCTGCGTCAGCTGGCTGCTGCCCTGGGCCGCGCTGGCGCGGCTGAGCGCCGCATTGGCTGGGGCCTGAAAGCCGGCCTTGGCGCTCAAGTCGGTCAGGCGCGCGGTTTCGGCGCGCGAACTGGCGTCGAGCTGGACTTGAACCAGTTGTGCTTCGCAGGCGCGCAGGCTGGTGTACTGCGTGGCCACTTCGGCGGCAACCGACACGCGGGCTTCGTGCCACTGCATTTGCGTGCCTTCGAAGCGCGCTTGCGCGGCGTTGCGGGCCGCCGCGTTGCCACCGAACAGGTCGAGCTCCCAGGCGGCGTTCACACCCGCGCCGAGGCTGCTTGCGGGGCTGGGCCCGCCGGCGCTGCTGGTGCCGCGAACGGCGCTGGCGTCGGCACTGAGCGACGGCACCAACGCCGCGCCGGCCGCCACGCGGGCGGCGCGTGACTGCTCGATGCGAGAGGCGGCGCTGGACACCGACGGGCTGGCGCTTTGCGCGGCGTCGATCAGGCGGCTCAGCAGCGGGTCGTCGAACTGCGCCCACCAGCGGGTCAGGTCGGTCAACTGGCCGTTGTGCGGCAACGGGGCCTGCCAGGCCGCGGGTGCCGGCAAACGTGCGGGCACGGCGGCGCTGGCGGTTGCCGGCGTGTTGCCCGCGCCGATCGATGCGCAGCCGGCCAGGCCGGCGGCAGCCAGAGCGGCTGCTGCAACAAGGCCGAGGCGCACGGCAAGCCCGCGCGTCGGGGAGTGTCGATTCATGGTTTTTCCTTGGCTGACGGGGCGATCGACGCCGCGCGGCGCTGCGCCTCGGCGCAGACCATGGCTTCGGCGTACATCACGAGGCGGTCGGCCCACTGGTCATGCGCCTTCACGCCGCTGTTGAGGCGCGGCGCGACCGCGTCGATCACGTCGGCGCACACATGCAGATGGACACCCAGGCCGGCCACGCACAAGGCCAGGCGACGCGCCTCATCGTCGACGCGCTTCAGGCCCAGGTGGCGGCACAGCACCACCACCAGGGCCTCGTTCAGAGGCTTGATGTGCTGGGTGATTTCTTCTTGCCACAGGCCGGTCGGCTCGAGCATTTCGCGCATGTGCAGCGTCATGCAGCAGCGGGTCAGATCGCCCTGCTTCAGTGGTTCGAGGAAGCCGACAAAGAGGCCCCGCAACGCCTCGCGCAGGCTGAGGTCAGGGTTCGAAAAGCGCGCGATGTCGTCTTCGGGCTTGCCTTGCAGCTCGAAGAAGGCGGCTCGGTAGAGGCCGGCCTTGTCACCGAAGTAGTAGCTGATGGCGGCCAGGTTGGTGCCGGCCGACTCGGCGATCTGGCGCGTCGAGGTCTTGGCGAAGCCGTGCTGCGCGAACAGCCCCAGCGCGCTGTGCAGCAGCCGCTCGCGCGACTGTTCCCCGTCGCTGCGCGCATGGCGGGGGAGGTCGTGCAGGGCTGACTTCATGCACGGCACTGTAGCAGTTAAATCAAACGTTTGATTTACTTAAGAAGCTGCCTGTGCAAGAACTATTGCAAAGAATTGTGACGCGGGCGTTGCACCCGCGTCAGCTTCAGCGCGGCCGGGGCGGTGGGGCGCGGGGGGCCCCGTAGGGGGGCGTCACGGGGGGGGGGGGGGGGGGGGCGGGGGGGGTGGGCGGGGGGCGGGCGCGG
>JANNEI010000048.1:0-4023 GCA_031378565.1 Burkholderiales bacterium | reverse complement strand
ATGCGCGGCTGGCGGCGCTGCAGTTCGATCAGTGACTCGCCACGCACGAGCGCGTAGGCCGGCGCTGACAGCCGCCAAGCCTGCGTTCTGACAGCGTCGATCTGCCAGCGAGTGGACAATCACCACACGCCACCACACATGGTCGGCCGTGAACTCCAGGAGAACAGCATGATGAATACACACTTTCCCCGCACTGCACTTTTCAGCCTGTCCGCGGCGCTGTTGGTCGGCGGATGCGCCGACATGAGCGAGCGCCAGCAAGGCACGGCCAAGGGCGCTGGCATCGGTGCCATCGCCGGAGCTGTTCTCAGTTCCGCAACCGGCGGCAATGCCGGCACCGGTGCGGTCATCGGCGGTGCCCTCGGCGCGGTCGGCGGCAACCTGTGGTCCAAGCGCATGGAAGACCGCCGCAAGGCCATGGAACAGGCCACCCGCGGAACCGGCGTGGAAGTCAGCCGCACGGCCGACAACCGCCTGAAGCTGAACGTTCCGAACGACGTGTCTTTCAACGTCAACAGCGCTGCCATCAAGCCTGAGCTTCGCGGCGTGCTCGACCCGTTCGCGAGCAGCCTGCATGACGACCCGACCGCGCGCATCGAGATCATCGGCCACACCGACAGCAGCGGTGGCGACGCGGTGAACAACCCGTTGTCGCAAGAGCGTGCGCAAAGCGTTCGAGACTATCTGGCGGCGCGCGGCGTGGCCGGCAGCCGCATCCAGACCGCGGGCCGCGGTGAGCGCGAGCCGGTGGCCGACAACGGCACCGAAGCCGGTCGCGCACGCAACCGGCGAGTGGAAATTTTCCTGCGCGAACCGGCTTGATTGTTCCAAGGCGCAGCGCGGCTGTGCAGCGCTGCGAGTGAAGGCGTCCTGCCCTGGCAGGACGCTTTTGCGTTGGCGGTGTGGGTTTTGCTGGCGCATACTTCGTGTGCATGATCCATGGAGGCTGCACATGCTGAGACGCAACGATCTGGCCAAGCGACCCATCAACCTCAGCTTGACCTCGAAGGTGCTGGACGCGGCCCGCGAAATGGGAATGAACGTGTCGCAAACGGTGGACGAGTTGCTGACCGAAGAGGTGAAGCGCCGCTACTGGGCGCGCTGGAACGAAGACAACAAGGACGCGATTGCGGCGTACAACGCGCGCATCGAGCGTGAGGGCGTGCCGCTAGCCAAATACCGCAGCTTCATGAAAGCGGGTTGAGCGGTGGCACGCTTCGATGTGTTCGCCAACCCGACGGCCGGCGAGCGAAAGCACACACCGTATTTCATCGACGTGCAGAATGATTTCATCGACGCCCTGGGCACCCGTGTGGTGATCCCGTTGCGGCGGGATGCATCGTTCGGCCTGCGTTCGCGAAATCTGAATCCGGCATTTTCCGTGGGTGTCGACACGGTGGTTCTCGACACGGCCGCGCTCGGCGCGGTGCCGGTGCAGGTGTTGCGCAAGCCAGTGGTGAACCTGACTGCGTCGCGCGCCGAGATCGAGGAAGCCCTGGACACCCTGTTCGGTTCGTTTTGAGTCTCTGTTTTTCGAGCGCCACCATCGTGACCATTCCTCACCCCATTCGATCCCAGTACGAAGACCTGATGCGCCACGTGCACACGCACGGCGTGTTCAAGGCCGACCGCACCGGCACCGGCACGCGCAGCGTGTTCGGCCACCAGATGCGCTTCGACCTGAACCAAGGTTTCCCCCTGGTGACGACCAAGAAGGTGCACCTCAAGTCCATCATTCTCGAACTGCTGTGGTTCCTGCGCGGTGACGGCAACGCCACCTGGTTGCAAGAGAGAGGCGTGACCATCTGGAACGAATGGGCCAAACCCGACGGCGACCTGGGCCCGGTGTACGGCGTGCAGTGGCGCAGCTGGCCGACACCCGACGGCGGGCACATCGACCAGATCGCCGAGCTGATGCGCACCCTCCGAAGCAACCCCGACTCGCGCCGCATGATCGTCAGCGCCTGGAACGTGGCCGAGCTGTCGAAGATGGCGCTGATGCCGTGCCACGCGTTCTTCCAGTTCTACGTGGCGGAAGGGAAACTCAGCTGCCAGATGTACCAGCGCAGCGCCGACATTTTCCTCGGCGTGCCGTTCAACATCGCGAGCTACGCGCTGCTGACGCACATGGTCGCGCAGCAGTGCGACCTGGGCGTCGGCGACTTCATCTGGACCGGCGGCGATTGCCATCTGTACGCCAACCACACCGAACAGGTCGAACTGCAACTCACGCGCGAGCCGCGCGCCTACCCGACGCTGAACATCAAGCGCCGGCCGGCGTCGATCCTCGACTACGCGTATGAAGATTTCGAGGTGCTGGGCTACGAGCCGCACGCGGCCATCAAGGCACCGGTGGCGGTGTAGCGGCGGCTCACGGGCGGTGACGATGGCATCGATTCAAGACCACCGTGAGTTCTATGCGAACTTCATCGTCCGCAGTGCTGGCTCATCGGATGAGCGTTTGATTGCCGCTTTCGCCGAAGTCGAGCGTGAGCACTATGTCGGGGCCGGACCTTGGCCGGTGTTCATCGGTACGGGCTACGTGTCCACAGTCAGCGCCGACCCGAGGCTGCTCTACCAGGACATCCTGATCGGTCTGGCAATCGACCGCGGCATCAACAACGGGCAGCCGAGTCTGCATGCGCGCTGTCTGGTGGCCTGCGCGCCCAGCGAGGGTGATTTCGTCGTCCACATCGGTGCCGGAACCGGCTACTACAGCGCTGTGCTGGCTCACCTTGTCGGTGCGAGCGGGAACGTGACCGGCTACGAGATCGAGGCCGATCTGGAGGCGCGCGCAAGCAGCAATCTCGCGCACCTGCGCAACGTCAACGTGATACAGGCGTCGGCGAGCGAGGCTGCACTGCCCGACGCCGATGTCATCTATGTGTGTGCCGGTGCCACGCACCCGCTGCCGTGCTGGCTGGACGCGCTCAATCTCGGCGGTCGCCTGATCTTTCCGCTGACGCCGAACGAGGGCTTTGGCTGCATGCTGCTCGTGACCCGCCGCGGTCCTGCGATCTACACGGCCAGCGCCATCTGCCGCGCCGCGTTCATCCCGTGCATCGGGGCTCGCGACGATGCCGCATCGGCTGCGTTGACCACGGCAATCAACACGCAGCCGTTGGCGGCAATCAGGTCACTGCACCGAGACGCGTCACCGGACGACACGGCGTGGTGCATTGGCGACGGCTGGTGGCTGTCGACCGCAGAGGTTGAACATTGAACTTTCCACTCAGACGGACAAGGCCGCAATGATCTCGGGCGGTGCCTGCACCAGTTCGATCAAAACGCCCTCGCCCGCCACCGGGAACTCGTCGTTGCTTTTCGGGTGCACGAAGCAGATGTCGAAGCCGGCCGCGCCCTTGCGGATGCCGCCCGGCGCGAAGCGCACGCCGTTGGCAGTCAGCCATTGAACAGCAGCCGCCAAGTCGTCGATCCACAGGCCGATGTGGTTCAGCGGCGTGGTGTGCACAGCCGGTTTCTTGTCGGGATCGAGCGGCTGCATCAGGTCGACCTCGACCTTGAAGGCACCGTGGCCCATCGAGCAGATGTCTTCATCGACGTTCTCCCGTTCGCTGACGAAGTTGCCGGTGACTTCGAGGCCCAGCTTGTCGACCCACAGCGTGCGAAGCCGCTCCTTGCTGAGCCCGCCGATGGCGACCTGCTGGATGCCGAGAACTTTGAAGGGACGTGTGTTCATGGGAACCCTCTTCTAAGCGCAAGCGGAGCGACGCTTCCCAGCAAGCAACGCCCGCGGAACCGGCTTTGCCGGGCTTCTGGGTGGCGTCCTTTGGGGGCAGGAGCGAAGCGACTGGGGGGCCAATCACTGAAACCTGATGATCACTTGATCGACGGTCAAGCTGTCACCCTTCTTGGCGGCCACGTCCAGCACCACGCCGTCTTGCGTGGCGAGCAGGATGTTCTCCATCTTCATCGCCTCGATCACGGCCAGCTTTTCGCCGGCGCGCACCGTCTGGCCGGGCACCACCGCCACCTCGGCCAGCAGGCCGGGCATCGGCGACA
>JANNEI010000043.1:0-5467 GCA_031378565.1 Burkholderiales bacterium | reverse complement strand
GGCAGCACCGCCACGATGTTGTAGCCGTTCTGCAGCAAACCGATGCGCAGGCTGCGCGAGCGTTCGGCTTCGATGTCGGTCGGCGCGTCCGACAGGTCGGGTGCCACGATGACGATTCGAAGTGCGACTGCCGGGATCATGCAACTGCGTGACGCAACAATCACGCCATCGAAACTTGGCGACAAAAAACCCGCAAGCGGCGGGTTTTCGTGAGTGCAACCCGCCAGCGGCGGGTTTCGGTGAGTGCAACCCGCCGGCGGCGGGTTTCGGTTGGCAGCGGGGTGGGTCAGTGATGCTGGGCCGGTGCGATGGCTCGCTTCAGCCAGCCACCCAGCGGACGCAGCGACCCGAACAGCGATTCCGGAGCGGCACTCTCGCGTTCGATCAGAAGCTTGCGCAACTCGAGCATCTCGACGAACTGCCGAACCATCGAGCGGTTCAGGCCACTGCAATCGATCAGCTGCGGCATCGACATGAAGCGGTGCGACATGTCGGTCAACATCCGCCGGTAGGCGGTGCGGCGAAACGGCTCGGACAATTCCGGCCACGACACGAGACGGTATTCTTTCATCCCACGACTTTCTGTTATTTCGGTGACCGCATCAAGACAGCTCACTCGTGAGGCGGAGGGTAGTCGGAGATGCCCGCCCGGGGAACTGAATTTACCGACAGTCTAGGGAAGTCCCTAGCCGCCGCGTGTGTCGAGTTGTTGTCGGGACGCGCTTGGCGGGGTCGGTTTGCAGCGGCATCTACACTTTGTCGATGCTTGTCCTCGGAATCGAATCGTCTTGCGATGAAACCGGCGTCGCGCTGGTGCGCGCTGCGTCCAGCGGGACGCCGACGCTGTTGTCGCATGCCTTGCACAGCCAGGTGGCGATGCACGAGGCTTACGGCGGCGTGGTCCCCGAATTGGCGTCGCGCGACCACATCCGCCGTGTCCTGCCGCTGACCACACAGGTGCTGCGCGCTGCCGATGTGGCGTTGTCGCAGGTCGATGTGGTTGCGTTCACGCAGGGACCGGGACTGGCCGGTGCGCTGCTGGTCGGGGCCGGCGTGGCGTGCAGCCTGGCGGCGGCCATGGGCCGACCGGTGGTGGGTGTGCACCACCTCGAAGGGCACTTGCTGTCGCCATTCCTCAGCGCCGACCCCCCCGAGTTTCCGTTCGTCGCCTTGCTGGTGTCAGGGGGTCACACGCAGTTGATGCGGGTCACCGATGTGGGCGCGTACGAGTTGCTCGGTGAAACCATCGACGATGCCGCCGGCGAGGCCTTCGACAAGTCCGCCAAGATGCTCGGCCTCGGCTACCCTGGCGGCCCCGCGCTGGCAAGGCTGGCCGAGTTCGGTGACGCGAGCACCTTCGATTTGCCGCGGCCGCTGCTGCACAGCGGCACGCTCGACTTCTCGTTCGCCGGCCTGAAGACGGCCGTGCGCACCCAGGTGCTCAAACTTGGCACCAATGTGTGCGAGCAGGACAAGGCGCACCTCGCTGCATCGACCCAGCAGGCGATCGTGGACGTGCTGGTTCGGAAGACGTTGGGCGCGCTGCGCAGCACCGGCCTGAAGCGTGTCGTCGTGGCCGGCGGCGTGGGCGCGAACGCGCTACTGCGCGAGCAGTTGAATGCCGAATGCGCGCAGCGCCAGATCAGGGTGCATTACCCCGAACTGGCGCTGTGCACCGACAACGGCGCGATGATCGCGCTGGCTGCCGCCATGCGGCTGCAGCGCGGAACGGCGAACACGCGCACGGACCACGCCTTCAACGTGTTGCCGCGCTGGCCGCTGGTCGCGGCTTCGATCAGCTGATGCTGATTTGCGTGGCGCCGGTCGGCACCTTCTTGGTCAGCGTCAGCGTCAGCACGCCGTTCTCGAAGGTCGCTTGCGATGCCGCCTGGTCCACCTCGGCCGGCAGGCTGACAGTGCGCGCGTAGCGGGCTGCCGTGCGTTCGCGGTACAGCACGCGCTGGGCGTCCTGGCCTTCGACCGGCACGGCGTCTGTCGTTTCCACACTGACGCGGCGGCCTTCGACCGACACCTTCAACTGCGCTTTGGCGACGCCGGGCACGTCGAGCACAACGGTGTAGGCCGTGTCGCTCTCGGTCACGTCCATGGCTGGCGTTTTGGCGGAAGGTGCGGCAGTCGGGGCTTCTGACGCGCCGCTGAAGATGCGGGCCAGCGATTCATCGAAAGAGCGATCGACTGAGCGGTGGAAAGCAGGCGAAGCCGCGGTGCGGCGAACAGCGTGGTGAGAGAGAGGCAGAACAAACATGAGAGGCTCCATAATCAAACGGGCCGCTGCACCGTGCAGCCACCCATGCCGCTGAATTTGGAGCGGCATTTTTGTTTTCAAGGGGCTTGAAATTGGCGACATGGAAGACGTTGGCGGGGCTGTTGGCGGGATGCGCTTGCTTGGTGGCAGCCAGCCACGCTGTTGCCGCCGAGCCGGTCAAGCTGGCCTTGATCGAAGGCCTGTCCGGCCCGTTCGCGAATGCGGGTGAGGCGGTGTACCGCAACCTGGCGATGGCGGTGGACCGCGTCAACCAGCGCGGCGGCGTGAAGTTGCCCGGCGCTGCGCGGCCGCTGGAGTTGCTTCGCTTCGACAGCAAGGGCAACAGCGAGGAGGCGCTGTCGATGCTGCGTGCGGCGCAGGACGCGCATGCCGGCTTCATCCTGCAAGGCAACAGCTCGGCCACCGCGGCGGTGCTGCTGGATGCGCTGAACAAGCACAACCAGCGCGAGCCCGCCAACCGCGCCTTGTTCCTCAACTACTCGGCGGTGGACCCCGCGTTGACGAACGACAAGTGCAGCTTCTGGCATTTCAGGTTCGACGCCCACGCCGACATGCGGCTGGCCGCGCTGACCGACGTGTTGCGTGATGACATGTCGGTGAAGAAGCTGTACCTGATCGGACAGGACTACAGCTTCGGCCAGCAGGTGCTGCGCCAGGGCCGCGCGATGGTGGCCTTGAAGCGGCCCGACGTGGAGATCGTCGGCGACGAGTTGCATCCGTTGGGCCGCATCAAGGACTTCCTGCCGTATGCGGCCAAGATCAAGGCCAGCGGCGCGCAGGCGGTGCTCACCGGCAACTGGGGGAACGATCTGACCTTGCTCATCAAGGCGACCCGCGAGGTCGGCCTCGATGCCCGCTTTTACACGTTTTATGGCAACGCGCTGGGCGCACCCGCGGCCATCGGCGAGGCCGGCGTGGGCCGCGTGCTGGCGGTCGCCGAGTGGCACCCGAACGTGGGCACGCGGGCGTCCGACCAGTTCTATGCCAGCTTCAGGCAGCGCTACGCGAAACCGCAGGACGACTACGTTCACGCCCGCATGCATGCGATGGTGGAAATGGCCGTGGCCGCGATGGAAAAAGCGCGCAGCACCGAGGCGGTTCCTGTCGCCAGAGCGCTGGAAGGCATGAGCCTGGACGCGCGCGCGATGGGTGGCTTTCACCAGGGCACGATGCGCGCGCTGGATCACCAGTTCATCCAGCCGCTGTACGTGAGCGGCATGCAGAAGGCCGGCTCGCCCGGGGTGCGGTTCGACAACGAGGGTTCGGGCTACGGGTTTCGCACCGTGCGCTATGTCGAACCGCGGCAGACCGAACAAGCCAGTACCTGCAAGATGGTGCGGCCATGAGGGCCGTGGTGCGCGACCTGCCGGGGTCGAAGATCCGGGAAGTGGCCAATGCCGGCCTGGGGCGCAGCGATGTGCTGGCGTTCTGGTTCGGCGAGAGCGATGAGCCGACACCGCCTTTCGTGCGCGATGCGGCCATCGCGTCGATGCTCAGCGGCGACACGTTCTATTCCCACAACCTCGGCCTGCCCGAACTGCGCGAAGCGCTGTCGCGCTACGTCAGCGGCCTGCACCGACCTGTGGGGCCGGAGCGAATCGCCGTCACGTCGTCGGGCGTCAACGCGTTGATGCTGGCGATGCAGGCGCTGGCGGGTGCCGGCGACGAGGTGGTGGCTGTCGTGCCGGTGTGGCCCAACCTGACCGCGCAGCCGGCCATCCTGGGCGCACGCGTGACGCGGGTGTCGCTGAGTGTTCGCGAAGGGCGCTGGACGCTGGACATGGACGCGCTGCTCGCTGCAGTGACCGAGAACACCGGTGTGCTCCTGCTCAATGCGCCCAACAACCCGACCGGCTGGACGTTGACCCGGAGCGAGCAGCAAATCATCCTCGACCACTGCCGGCGCACCGGCACCTGGATCGTGGCAGACGAGGTCTATGAACGCGTCTTCTTTGGCGCTGCCCCGACGGCACCGAGCTTTCTCGACATCGCCGATGCCGACGACCGTTTGGTTGTGGCGCACAGTTTTTCCAAGAGCTTCCTGATGACCGGCTGGCGACTCGGCTGGCTGGTGGTGCCACCGGCGGTGCAGGACGCGGTCGGCAAGCTGATCGAGTTCAACACCTCTTGCGCGCCGGTCTTCGTGCAGCGCGCCGGCCTGGCGGCGCTGGCTCAGGCCGATGCGTTTGTGCCGGGCCTGGTCGGCCGCTTGAGAACCTGCCGTGACACGCTGATTCCCGCGTTGGCCGCCTTGCCCGGCATTCAGGTCGCGAACCCGCTGGGCGGCATGTACGCCTTCTTCCGGGTCGAGGGGCAGGACGACTCGCTGGCCTTTGCCAAGCGGCTGGTCAGCGAGGTCGGGCTCGGGCTGGCACCGGGTGCCGCCTTCGGCATCGAGGGCGAGGGCTGGCTGCGCTGGTGCTTCGCCTCGCGCGACCCGCATCGGTTGCTGGACGGGGTGGCACGTCTGAAACAGGCGATCCGGCTATAATCGAGTGGCTGTGCATCCAACGGACGCAATATCGAAAAGAGCACAGCAGAGCACGGCACTGGTCGGTTTCACCGGTGTCCGCAAGTCCAACATGAAGCCGCGACCACCGAGCAGGTGGCGTGGTGACATTCCACAGGAAACACCATGACCGCCACCGTCGCCGAAAAGGCAGAGATCGTCAAAGCCAATGCGCGCAGCGCCAACGACACCGGTTCGCCGGAAGTCCAGGTTGCCTTGCTGACCGCCCGCATCAACGAACTGACCCCGCACTTCAAGACCCACATGAAAGACCACCACGGTCGGCGTGGTCTGCTGAAGATGGTCAACACCCGCAAGAGCCTGCTGAAGTATCTGAAAGACCGCGACGCCAGTCGCTACACCGCGCTGATCCAGAAACTGGGTCTGCGCAAGTAAATCGCACATGACATTTGTGCTTTAGGAGACGAGAGCCTGTCTGGATTCACCAGCACAGGCTCTTTGCGTTCTTGAGTTTGGATCTGGGCACCCGCTGATGACGATGTGTCATTCCAAGGGCGTTGCGCGATGAGCGCCGCTGGAATGGCATCGCGCCAGGATGCAGCAGTTCCGGGGCCGACGCAGCGCCGCCCGACAACGCGCTGACCACAACCGGAGTTTGATATGAGCATGTTCAACAAAGTCACCAAGACCTTCCAATGGGGCCAGCACAC
>JANNEI010000017.1:0-8529 GCA_031378565.1 Burkholderiales bacterium | reverse complement strand
AACCCATCGCGCGCGACGAGCGCGCTGGCGGCGGCCGGCCCCCAGGTGCCGGCGGCATAGACGCGCGGGCCGGTGGTGTCGACTTGCCAGGCGTTCAGCACCGGCTCGACCCAGCGCCACGCTTCCTCTTGCTCGTCGCTGCGAACGAACAGGTTCAGCCGGCCCGCAATCACTTCCAGCAGCAGCCGCTCGTAAGCGCCGACGCGGTTTTCGGCAAACGCGGTGTCGAAGTTCAGGTCCAGCGACACCGGCGACAGCGCCTCGAACTGCCTGCTGCCCTTGGCCGCCAGCAGATGCAGTTCCAGACCGTCTTCCGGCTGCAGCTTGATGACCAGCTTGTTGGGCTGGTTCAGGCCCGGGAAGATGCTGTGCGGCGTGGGCCGGAAGTTGACGACGATCTGCGACTCGCGCGCCGCCAGCCGCTTGCCGGTGCGCAGGTAGAACGGCACGCCGGCCCAGCGCCAGTTCTGCACCTCGGTGCGGATGGCCACGAAGGTTTCGACCTGGCTGCCCGCCGGCACCTTGACCTCTTCCAGGTAGCCGGCCGCCGGCTTGCCCTGCGCGTTGCCGGCGCGGTACTGGCCGCGCACCACGTCGCGCGTCACGCTGTCGGCGCTGAACGGTTTCAGCGAACGCAGCACCTTCAATTTCTCGTCTCGAATGGCGTCGGCGTCGTTGCGGCTGGGCGGCTCCATCGCCACCATCGTCAGCAACTGCAACGCGTGGTTCTGGATCATGTCGCGCAGCGCGCCGGTGCGGTCGTAGAAGTCGCCTCGCGTGCCCACGCCCAGGTCTTCGGCCAGCGTGATCTGGATGTTGGCGATGCTCTCGCGCCGCCACAGCGGCTCGAACAGCACGTTGCCGAAGCGCAGCGCCATCAGGTTCTGAACCGACGGCTTGCCCAGGTAGTGGTCGATGTGAAAGATCTGCTGCTCGCTGAACACCGAGCGCACCACGCGGTTGATCTCCTTTGCACTGGCCAGGTCGTGGCCGAGCGGCTTTTCGAGCACCACGCGGATGTGGGGCTGGTTCAGGCCCGTCACACCCAGCTGCTCGCAGATTTGCGGAAACAGGTGCGGGCTGGTGGCGAGGTACAGCACCACGGTGTCGGCAGGCCGCTCGCCCAGCCACTCCTTCAGGCGTGCGTAATGTTCAGGCTGCGACAGGTCCATGCGCCGGTAATGCACCATCCCGGCGAAGCGCGCGAACTCGTCGTCGGTCGGCCGCTTGGCACCTTCTACCTCCTGGAATCGCTCTTTCAGCCAGGCGCGGTACTGGTCGTCGCTGTGGTCGTCGCGCGCCACCGCCAGGATGCGCCCGCCTTCGGGCAGCTTGCAGTGCCGAAAAGCCTGGAACAGCGCCGGCATCAGCTTGCGCCAGGTCAGGTCGCCGGTACCGCCGAATAAAACGAGATCGAATGACATGGTCGGAGGCCGCAGCAAACGGCTTGGTGATGTAACTTTGTTTCACCTCGATCATGCCGAAGTTTCTTTTGATGGTCAACGACGAGGCGGCGGCGAGGCGGCCACGGCATGGGCGCGACGTGCGGTCTTGACTGACCAACGAAAAAGGCTACCCTGACCGTCCCGCTGCGGATCGCAGCACCCAGGGGAGACCACCATGCCCTCACTGCGCCACCCGCTCACCGTTGCTGCCACAGCCGCAGCCGCGGCCGTCGCCATCGGCTGCATCACCACCCCGGCCTTCGCCGACGAGACCTGCAACTCGCCCTACATGGGCAAGTTGATCAAGGGTCAGGAAGATTACGTGCAGGTCTGGACGCTCGGCGTCGAGGGGCTCGGAGACGGGCACGACAAGCTGGTGACGATCGACGCCAACCCGAAGTCGAAAAGCTACGGCAAGGTGGTGGCCAGCGTGTCGGTGGGCAGCCGCGGCGAGGCGCACCACATGGGCTTCAGCGACGACCGGCGTTACCTGTGGGCCGGCGGTCTGTCGGACCACAAGATTCACGTCTTCGATGTCGGTGCCAATCCGGCCAAGCCGAAACTCGTGCGCACCATCGGCGACCTGGCGTCGAAGTCGGGCTACGGCGGGCCGCACACGTTCTACGCGTTGCCCGGTCGCATGCTGATCGGCAACCTGACGAATGTGCGCGACAAGGGCGGGGCCACCGGCATGGTGGTCTACAACAACAAGGGCGGCTTCGTCAGCAAGGTCGACATGCCGCAGGGCGAGATCGGCGGCGTGAAGGGCGACGGCTACGGCTACGACATCGCGATCAACCCGGCCAAGAATGCACTGCTCACGTCCAGCTTCACCGGCTTCGACAACTACATGCGCGACCTCGGCGCGGTGGTCGGCGACCCCGAAGCCATGAAGCGCTTCGGCAACACGATGGTGATGTGGGACCTGAAGGCGCTCAAGCCGACGCAGGTCATGAGCGTGCCGGGTGCGCCGCTGGAGATCCGCTGGTCGCTCAAGCCCGGCGACAACTGGGCCATCACCGCGACCGCGCTGACCTCGAAACTCTGGCTCGTCAAGCAGGCGGGTGACGGCAAGTGGGCGGCGAAGGAAGTCGGCACGATCGGCGACCCGAGCAAGATTCCGCTGCCGGTGGACATCTCGATCAGCGCCGACGGCAAGGGCTTGTGGGTCAACACCTTCATGGACGGCATGACGCGCTACTTCGACCTGAGCAACCCCGAGGCGCCGAAGGAAACCTACAGCAAGAAGACCGGGTCGCAGGTCAACATGATCTCGCAAAGCTGGGACGGCAAGCGCGTCTACGTCACCTCCAGCCTGCTCGACAAGTGGGACAAGAAAGGGGCCGACAACGAACAGTTCCTGCGCGCCTTCCATTGGGATGGCAAGGAGCTGAAGCCGGCCTTCGAGGTCGACTTCACGAAAGAGAAGCTCGGCCGTGCCCACCACATGAAGTTCACCGCCAAGGCGGGCGGCTCGGTGGCGCTGGAGGACGCGGTGGCGGACAAGAAGCTGGCGTGGCTGCGCTGAGCCACCGCACCATCGGCCGCGGCCTTCTGTGGTGCGCTGCTGCGGGGCGCGTGCAGTGGTGTGCCGCGCTCGCGCTGTGCGCCGTGTTTTCCGCGGCGACTGCCGCGGGAGACCCGCCCCGGCCGGCCGCGCCGCGTCTCGATTTCACGCCGCCGCTGCCCGGCAGCTACGTGCTGCACCGCATCCAGCAGGCACCCGACGCGGCGCTGCTCGACAGCGACGCGAAGCCGCGCGCACTGACGCCGCTGGTCACCGGCAAGATCACGCTGCTGAGTTTTTTCTACACCTATTGCGCCGACGCCTGGGGCTGCCCGTTTGCGTACACCACGCTGACCGGACTGCGCGAAACGCTGCTGGCCGACCCGGTGCTGGCGCGGCAGGTGCGCTTCGTCAACATCAGCTTCGACCCCACCAACGACACGCCGCAGCAGCTGCGCGCCTACGCCGGCGCACTGGCGAACGACGCGCGCTTCGAATGGCGCTTTCTGACCGCGCCGTCGCTGCGCTCGCTGCTGCCGCTGCTGGACGGTTTCGGCCAGGACGTGAGCGTTCTCGGCGACGCCACCGGCCGCCCGACGCGCACCCGCAATCACACGCTGAAGATGTTCCTGATCGACGCGCAGGGCGCGGTGCGCGAGATCTACGCGCTCGACTTCCTGCACCCGCAGGTGATGCTGAACGACATCCGCAGCCTGGCAATGGAGAACGGTCGCCATTGATCGCATGAGCGCATGGGTTTGAACGCTGGCCGGGTCTTGCCTGCCCGTTTGAACCTGCCTACCGTAGCGGCCAGGAGGATGCCATGGACTTCGACACTTTCATCGACGCCGCCTGGGACGACCACGCCACAGACGCCCGCGCGGTGGCGCTGCGACTGCCCGACGGCATGGCTCTGGCGGCCGACGAGGCACAGTTGGCGCGGCTCGCGAATCTGGCGCACCACGTGCACGGTGAACACCTGGGCGAATGGCGCGAAGGCGCGGCCTTCATGCAGCACCTGTCCACGCTGGCAGCGTTCGCAACCGAAGGCGAAAGCGGGCAGACCGTGCGTCGCTGCGTGGCCAGCCTGGCGCTGTCCGAAGGGTCGAACGACGTGCTCGATGCGCTGTCGCTGTCCGACCGCATCCGCGTCGGTGCGATGGCCGCCGCCAACCTCGCCGAGCGAGACACGGTCCGCGCCATGCGCCTGTTCCAGGACGCGCTGGCGCAGGCCGAGCAGGGCGGCCTTGGCGCGACCGATCCGATGATCCGCGCCATCGCCGTCGCCGGCCACAACCTGGCCTGCACGCTGGAGGAGAAGACGCTCCGGTCGGCCGAAGAGCGCGCGCTGATGATCGTGGCCGCGCAAGCCTCGCGCCGGTATTGGGAGCGCGCCGGCGGCTGGCTGGAGGTCGAGCGCGCCGAGTACCGGCTGGCGATGAGCTGGCTGCTGGCCGGTGACACCGACCTCGCCAGGGCCCACGCCCAGGCCTGCCTGAACATCGTGGCCGCCAACCAGGGTGCACCGCTGGAGCGGTTTTTCGGCTGGGAGGCGATGGGGCGGATCGAGCGCGCCGCAGCCGACCACGACGGCCACGCTCAGGCCCTGGCACACGCGCGCCAAGCCTTCGCCGAGCTGGACGATTCGGACCAGGCCTGCTGCGCCGCCAGCCTCGAAGCGCTGACGGGTTGACTTTCGGGCAACGCGCTGCGCCAGGCGGCTGTGCGTGTCATGCGCCCGGGTTCTAATGCCGCAAGCTGATGATTTTTCAGTCCAAGGAACAGCCCATGAACCATCCGCGCTGTGATCGCACCCAGGCCTGGGCCGCACTGACGGGCCACTACCAGGCCCACGGCCGCGACTTCGACCTGCGCGAAGCCTTCGGCCGCGACGCCGGGCGTTTCACCTCGCTGAGCTTCGATGCGCCTGACGTTTTTGCGGACCTGTCGAAGAACCTGCTCGACACCGCCACGCTGCACTTCCTGCTCGACCTGGCGCGTGAATGTGGGCTCGAAGCACGGCGCGACGCGATGCTGGCAGGCGAGGCCATCAACATCACCGAAGGCCGCGCCGTGCTGCACACGGCGCTGCGGGCACCACGCGGCAAGGCACCGTTCAGCGACGAGGTGCACGCGGTGCTGGAGGCGATGCTGAGGTATGTCGAAACGGTGCGCGAAACGGCCGCCAGCGGTATCCGCCACATCGTCAACATCGGCATCGGCGGCAGCGACCTCGGCCCGCAGATGGCGGTGCCGGCGCTCGACGCCTTTGCGCACCCGGGGCTGAAGTTTCATTTCGTTGCCAACGTGGACGGCCACGACATCACGCCGGTGCTGCGCCAGCTGAAGCCGGCCGAGACGCTGTTCGTGATCGCCAGCAAGACCTTCACCACGCAGGAGACGATGGCCAATGCGCGCGTCGCCAGGGCCTGGTTCGTGGCCAACGGCGGCACCGACACGGCGCAGCATTTCGTTGCCAGCACCACCAACGTGAAAGCGGCCGCCGAGTTCGGCATCACGACGACCTTCGGTTTCTGGGACTGGGTGGGCGGGCGCTATTCGATGTGGAGCGCCATCGGCTTGCCGATCGCGCTGGCCATCGGGGCCGACAACTTTCGCGCGCTGCTGGCCGGTGCCCATGCAATGGACCGCCACTTCACCGAGACCCCGCTGCCGAAGAACCTGCCGGTGCTGCTGGGGCTGATCGACGTCTGGTACCGCAACTTCCACGGCTTCGGCAGTCGCAGCGTTGCGCCCTACCACCAGGGCCTGCGCCGCCTGCCCGCCTACCTGCAGCAACTGGAGATGGAAAGCAACGGCAAGCGCGTCGACATGACCGGTGAGCCGCTGCCGTTTGCAACCAGCCCGGTGGTCTGGGGCGAGCCCGGCACCAACGGCCAGCATGCGTATTTTCAGATGCTGCACCAGGGCAGCGACGTGGTCCCGGTCGAGTTCATTCTCGTCAAGCACCCGACGCATGGCCTGGCCGACATGCACGCGATGCTGCTGGCCAATGGGCTGGCCCAGGCGCAGGCGCTGATGCAGGGCAAGACCACCGGGCAGGCGCTGGGCGACAGCGCACCCACCGCGTCGAAAACGCTCGACCCGCAGGTGCTGGCGCGGCACCGCAGCTTCCCCGGCAACCGGCCCAGCACCACCTTGCTGCTCGACCAGCTGACACCGCGCAGCCTGGGCGCGCTGATCGCGATGTACGAACACCGCGTGTTCGTCAGCGGCGCGCTGTGGGGCATCGACAGCTTCGACCAATGGGGCGTGGAACTGGGCAAGGCGTTGTGCGCCGACCTGCTGCCGCGTCTGGCCAGCGGCAATGTGCAAGGGCTCGACGCGTCGACGGCGGGCTTGCTGGGCAAACTGCGCGCATGAACGTGGTGTTCGATTTCGGTGGTGTGCTGTTCGAGTGGCAGCCGCGAAAGTTCATGCAGCGCCTGCTGCCGGAGCTGGCCCGTGACGAGGCCTCTGCACACACGCTGGTACTGCACTTCTTTCAGGGCTATGGGGGCGACTGGGGCGAGTTCGATCGTGGCACGGTGGATGCGCCCGAACTGGCCTTGCGCATCGCCCGACGCACGGGCATGGCGATTGCCGATGTGCAGCGTGTCGTCGCCGGGGTGCCGGCCGAGCTGCAACCGGTGCTGCCCACCGTGGCGCTTGTGCAAAGGCTGCGCGAACGTGGTCACCGGCTGTTCTACCTGTCGAACATGCCGGCGCCGTATGCGGATCACCTGGAGTCGACACACGCGTTCATGGCGGCGTTCGAGGCGGGTGTGTTCTCGAGTCGCGTGCACCACATCAAGCCTGAGCCCGCCATCTTTGCGCACGCGCTGACCGCCTTCGGCATCGAAGCGAGCGACACGCTTTTCATCGACGATGTGGCGGGCAATGTCGAGGCGGCCCGTGCCTGCGGCTGGCAGGCCATGCAGTTTCACGACCCGGCGCAGTGCTCAGCGGAACTGGCGCAGCGCGGCTTGCTTTGAGTGCCCCAAGGCCGCCGCTTTGCGGCGTCCGTCCCCCGAGGGGATGCCGGAAAGTGGCGGAGCCACATTTCCTTGAGAGCGCCCCAAGCCCGCCTCGCGGCTCAGCCGCGCAGGCCCGCCACCGCCTGCTGCGCCGCTTCGATCGCCTGCTCGACCACGCGCTGCTTCCACGCGTCGGTGTCGGTGTAGAAGGCATCGCGGATCTGCTGCTTGATCTGGCGCCGTTGCGCGAGCGGCGCTTCGGGGTGGTTCTCGGCCCACTGGTCGGCGCGCAGCGCTTCCATCATGTCGATGATCGGCAAGGTGCCGTATTCGAGCGCGATGCCGGTGTACTCGGCCTGCGCGCATTCCTGGTAAGCCGCCATCCACATCAGGCCGGTGAGCGGGGCCGACGACGAGCTGCCGTCGTAGATGGATGTCACCTCGACACCCCACCAGGCGCGCGCGCGGGCGATTGCCACCGCGTCGTCCTTGCAGGCAAAGATGCGCTCGCCGTGGCCGCTCGGACCCAGGCCGGTGTGCAGGTCGATCCAGCCCAGCCGCTGGCAGCGCTGGCCGTGGTCGCGCAACACATGGCGCAGCGTCTGGTTGCTCCAGGTCGGGTTGATGCCGCCGTAAAACAAGCCTTGTGGGTGGCTGTGCTGACCGCCCGAGATGGCGGCCTGCAAGGCGGCTTCGCCATGGTCATCGATGAACTGCTGCACCTTGGCCGCCACCTGGTCGGACGGCGGCCAGGTGGCCGGCACCAGCAGCGCGGCAATCTCGTCGTAGGCCGGGTTGGCCGGCAGCGGCAGGCTGAAGTCGTGGAAGTTTCGGTTCAGGTCGACGTTTTCATGCGTCGTGCGCCGCCACCACGAAAAGCCGTGCGGGTTCAGGCCGTGGATGTAGAGCACGGCGACGCCGGAGTCGCGCTGCGCGGTCAACCAGGCTGCATCGTTGAGCAGCGCCACCTGCACGCCCGAGCCGCAATAGCCCTCGACGCCGTGGCAGGCGCTGCTGACGATCAGCAGCTGGCGCGCGTCCCGCGCCCCGTCCAGCACCACGTCCATCGCCAGCGTCTCGTCGTCGCGCCCGCGCAGCGGGTGGATGTGAGAGGCCACGTCGAGCCCGGCGGCATCGGCGGCGGCCAGGAACTTGCTGCGCGCCTCGGCGTAGGTCTGCGAGAAGTTGTGCGAGAAGCTCTGCGAGAAAGAAGTGCCGGCCGACATGCCGCTCACCGCTTGTCCGCCAGCCAGGCTTCGGCCAGCCGCACCCACAGCGTGGCCCCCAGCGGGATCAGGTCGTCGTTGAAGTCGTAACTCGGGTTGTGCAGCATGCAAGGCCCCATGCCGTGCCCGCCTTCGCGGTGGCTGCCGTCGCCGTTGCCGATCAGGAAATAACAACCCGGCTTTTCGAGCAGGAAGTAGCTGAAGTCCTCGGCACCCATGGTCGGCTCGAAGTCCTGCACGTTGGCCGCGCCCACCATCTGGGCCATCACGCCGCGCGCAAACTCGGTTTCGGCCGGGTGGTTGATGGTGGGCGGGTAGTTGCGGTTGAACTTGAATTCGCAGTGCGTCTCGAAGGCGGCGCAGGTGTTGTCGGC
>JANNEI010000434.1:0-4148 GCA_031378565.1 Burkholderiales bacterium | reverse complement strand
CAGCGCCGGTGACGCGCCGAACAGGTACAGCAGCAGAAACGACTGGCGACGAAAGTTGCGGATCAACCCAAAATAGTCTTCGGTCGACACGCCGGGCATCGACCAGTTGTAGTGGATGCCCGAGATCGTCTGCATGCGCCGGCCGTAGCGGTGGCCCAGGCCCATGCGGTAGACGCTCTTGGCGCGACCCACGTTCGACGAGCCGTAGCGGCCCAGCGGAATCGTCTCGTCGGTGGGCAGGCCGCAGGGCATGCTCGACACCCACAGCATCTCGTCGCCCAGTTCGCGCAGGGCGCGGTAGCTGAACTGGTGAATCCGCGTCAACTCGTCCACGCAGTCCTGCGCGCTGGCGTGCACGCCGGTGACGAATTCCAGCTGCGACTCGCTGAAATCGGTGGTGATGTGCGGGTGGGTCAGCGCCGAACCCAGCGCGGCGGGGTGCGGCGTCAGCGCCAGGCCGCCATCGGGCTGAGAGCGCAGGCTTTCCTTCTCGACCCCGCGCCGCATCTCGCGCAGGTCGGCCCCTGGCAAGGCCCGCAACCGGTCATTCAAAACGCTCATGCGGCGCCTCCTGGAAACTCGTTTGCGTGGAAGGTAACAGACCTTCGGTTTGGCTGCCGGAGCGGGGCGGCTTGCTCGCCGCGTGCCTGCGTGATAGCGTGAACAGCGAATCGCGACACCACGTTCTGCCGGCACGCTGGCTGCCTCGCAAGCGCCCTCAATCTTGAAGGAGACAAGCTCATGTTTCAAACCAATCTGATGGCCGGCCAGCGCATTCTGGTCACCGGCGGCGGCACCGGACTGGGCCAGGCGATGGCCGAGCGCTTCCTGAGCCTGGGGGCCGACATCGCGATCTGCGGGCGGCGCAAGTCGGTGTGCGATGACACCGCCGCGGCGTGGCGAACGCGGTTCCCCGAGCGCCGCATCGACACCTTCGGCGTCGACATCCGCATTGCGCAAAACGTCGAAGAAATGGTCGACAGCCTGTGGGCCAGCGGCGGGCTGACCGGCCTCGTCAACAACGCCGCGGGCAACTTCATCGCGCCCACCGAAAGCTTGTCGCCACGCGCCTTCGATGCCATCGCCAACATCGTTTTCCACGGCAGTTTTTATGTGACGCAGGCGGTCGGCAAACGCTGGGTCGCCGAGGCCCGGGCCGGCACCTGGAAAGCCGGTCAGCCCTTCCGCAGCGTGATGAGCATCGTCGTCACCTGGGTCGACAACGGCAGCCCGTATGTCGTGCCCTCGGCGATGAGCAAGGCCGGCATCGACGTGATGACCAAGTCGCTGGCGGTCGAGTGGGCGCGCTACGGCATTCGCCTCAACACGGTCGGCCCGGGCGAGATCCCGACCGAAGGCATGAGCAAGCGCCTGAGCCCCGGCGAGCAACCGGGCGAGCGCAGCATCCGCAACAACCCGATGGCCCGCGCCGGCAACATGAGCGAGCTGCAAAACCTGGCCAGCTTCCTTATGGCCCCCGGCCAATGCGACTGGCTGACCGGCCAGAGCATCATGATGGACGGCGGCAACGCACTGGCCACCGGCGGCAATTTCTACGAGCTGCGCGAGTGGAGCGACGGCGACTGGCAGGACGCGCGCGAACGCATCGAGGCGCAGAACTTGAAGGACAAGGCGCAGCGGTAGGCCGCAAAGCGAAGGGCGAGGGGGCGCAGGGCGTGAAGCAAAGGCTGCCTGCGCAGCCTTTGTAGCCCGAAGCGCCTTCCGGCCTGCAAGCCGGAAGGCCCCGGACTCGGGGATCGACCAGCGCAGCGGCCGGCGAGCGAGAGGGGCTCGAGGCCAGGATTTCTTCAAGCACCTGCGCATCCACGGATAGCCGTGGCTCTCGAACTGTTGATCTCGCGTCGCGCGGCAAAACGAGATCGACCGCGCCTGGAAGCCCTCTCGGTGTGGCATTCAAGTCGTGGCAGCGGGCCGACTGTTTAAAGCCGCGCTCGACTAACACCAGCCAAGCCAGCCTCGTCGACCAGCGGCGGTGGCAGCCCCTGACACTCCTCGAACACCCGCACCGTGCACCGCGCGCAGATGCTGCGGTCCAGCCGCTGAAAGATCGTCGCGATGGCGATGCGCTTGGTCGCGAAGATGTGGTCGGTGCCCAGCACTTGCGTGTAGCCCACGCGCCGCCACAGTTCCAGCACCGGCGGGCGCGGCCGGTGAAAGTACAGGTCGCCGCCTTCGGCACGGCGCGCTTGCAGCTCGGCCCGCCACAGCTCTGCGGCGTGCACGTCGATGAAGTTCATGCTCTTGGCCATCACCAGCAAATGCCTGGCCGCGCGGGGCTCCGCGCGCAGGTCGCGCAGGTGATCGGCCACATACGGCACCGCGCCGAAGTAGACCTCGCCTTCCATGCGGATCATCTTCAGCTGCGGGCATTCGGGCAGCGGCGCGCTCACGTCGGCGCGCACGACGAAGGGGCGGTCGTGGCCGGTGGTGTCGAAGCCCATCACGCGCATGTGCGGGCGCGAGGTGCGGTGCAGGTAGGTCACCAGCGACAGGATGGTGCCCAGCAGAATCGCCATCTCCAGCCGGATCGTCACCGTCGCCGCAGCAGTCACCGCGGCAATCGCGAAGTCTTGCCGGCTGTGCTGCCACAGGCGCTGCCAGCCTGGCACGTCCAGAAGCGACCAGGCCACCACCAGCAACAGCGCAGCGATGGCCGGCAACGGAATCAACGCCAGCAGCGGTGCGGTGAAGGCCAGCAACAGAAGCAGCCACGCAGAGGCGAACACGGCCGCCAGCGGCGTGCGCGCGCCGGCCTCCAGGTTGGGCAGCGAGCGGTTCAGCGAGCCGCACGACACGTACGACGAGAAGAATCCCCCGACGAAGTTCGACAGGCCCTGACCGCGGAACTCGCGGTTCGCGTCGATGGCCTGGCCGGATCGCGCCGCCACCGCCTTGGCGATGGAGATCGACTGGCCCAGCGCCACGATGGTCAGCGCGAAGGCGATCGACAGCAGCTCGGGCAGGCTTTGCAGCTGCACCGCCGGCCAATGAAAGCGCGGCCAGATGGCGGGGATGGCACCGACCACGCGCACCGCCGCCGTCGACGACGCTGCCGCGGCTGCTGCTGAAGCCGCTGGCGCGGACTGGCTGTTCAGCAGCGCCGCCAGCGCCGTGCCCGCCGCCAGCCCGATCAGCATGTACGGCCAGCGCGGCAGCACGCGCCGCAGCACCAGCACCGCTGCCAGGGTGACGCCGCCCACCATCAGCGCCGCCGGCCGCAGCGCGCCGAGTTGCTCGCCGATGTGAACGAACAGCGCCGCCGTGCCGTGCGCTGACGGCGACGGCAGGCCGAGCAGGTCGGTCGACGAATGCAGTGCGATCAGCAGCGCCGCGCCGCTCATGAAGCCGCGCAGGGCCGACGGCGAAATGAAATTGGCGATCGAGCCGAGCCGCAGCGCGCCGATCAGCCACTGCATCAGCCCGACCAGCACGGTGACCGCCAGCGCCAGCTGAATGTAGGCCGGTGAGCCGACGACCGCCAGCGGTGCGAGCGTTGCAAAGAGAGCCAGAGAATTGGCGTTGGTCGGCCCCGACACCACATGCCAGCTGCTGCCGAACAGCGCCGCGATCACGCACGGAACGATGGCGGTGTACAGGCCGTACTCGGGCGGCAGACCGGCCAGCGTGGCAAACGCGAAACCCTGAGGCAGCACCAGCAACGCGCCGAGGATGCCGGCCACCGCGTCGGCGCGAAGGGTGTGTTTGTCGACGCTGCGAACCCAGGGGCCGAATGCGCGCGTGATCAGTTCAATCATGGGCGTCTATTGTGCTGCGCTCGTCTGGCCCAACCCTGCCTGCAAAAAGCTGGAGGCGCTTCTGTTCTGCGAGGCGAGACGAGGCAACATGGCACGCGCGTGCGACCGGACGCTGCGCCGGTTCGTCCGCAGCCTGGAAGCCCGTGAAAGCCGCTCGCGTTCGCACCCTCTTTGTCAGCACCCATCCGATACAGTTGGAACATCTGCAGGGTAGGGGCAAATGAAAAAAACGTTCTACGAGTTCTTTGCTGGCGGCGGCATGGCGCATGCAGGGCTTGGCGATGAATGGGAGTGTCTCCTTGCGAACGACCTCTCGACGAAGAAGGCCGACGCCTATGCCGCCAATTGGGGAAGGCAGGCGCTCTGGGTCGG
>JANNEI010000012.1:0-2765 GCA_031378565.1 Burkholderiales bacterium | reverse complement strand
AGCGCACGGTGGCGCTTCCGGCTGCGAAGTTGACGGTCACGCTTTCGACACCCGGCACCTCGCCGATCCGCTGTTCGACGCCCAGCACGCTCAACACCGACAGCATGTCGCGCACTTCAATCACGCTCGTTTTCATCGCATCTCCCGGCTCGTGTTTGTTGATCCGTGATGGGGCGCTTCTGAGATCGCCGGCAAGTTGGCCGCGTCGATGAAGCGCTCTATCAGCCTTCGCTTTTCATCTTGTGTTTGACCGGGCGCTCCCCGGCACCCGGCCCTGCCTGCGACACCATCTCGCAGGCGGTGGCCACGGTCGGTGCGCCACCGCGCCACAGCCAACCCACCGGCAGAAATCGGTCTGGCTGCGCCGCGACTTCTGCGAGCGGCTGAAACGACACGTCCAGGCCCGATTCGACCTGCACGATGTCATCGGGAAGCGGCTGGAATTCGCCCGTTCGTTCGTCGTGCCGATGCGGCATGAAGATGCCGAGCTCGTAGGCTGAAAGGCTGCGCAGCATCGCCTGCACTTCAGGCAGGTGAATGGCCGCCTGGCCGGTTCGCAATGCGGGTGGGAGGCCCTGCGCGTTGGATCGGAAGCCATTCGCTACTGTCATGTCGTTCTCCTGTTTCAAACAAGTGGCCCGTTGGGAATGGCTGGGCCGGATGCCGCCTTACCGCTTGCTTCGAGGCGCAAGCCAGCCGCCTGTGAAACCCGCTCTGCGCAAGCCGTCCGCGAGGTACGGGCAACGTCGCATCAACTGCCACAGCAAGCCCGACCGATGGTTTTCGATCATCAAAACAATCGGCCCCTGGTTGAGCCCGAAGTGCCACGGCGAGACCCACCAGCCGTACGGGTTTCCGGGCTCTCCCGGGTGCGACGGATTGAAGGACGCCTTGAACCCGTAGGCGTTGAATTCGGTCAGCTTGGCCTGATAGATGCAGTAGTCCAGCGTGGGCAAAACGATCTCGGGTGCGAAGGGCAGCGATGCCGCGACCGCCCACGGTGCCAGCGTGCCGTCATCGGGGCCGTCGGGTATGCCGCGCGCCACGTAGTCGAAGAACCGGCGCTCGACGTTGCGCACCTTCAGCGTCGCCGGGCCGGGGCCTTCGCTCGCCGTGATTCCCCAGCAATGCTCGCCGTAGCTTTCGAACTCGCGCGGGTTGTCTATGGCGTAGCGCTGTTGGGCATAGGTGGCGCGACGGCTGTTCTCGAAATAGTCGATGCCCTTGTCGCGCATGAAGGCGTCCTGGATACCGCGAAAGTCGATCCAGATGTGCGACAGCTGGTGCGTGAACAGCGGCCCGGCGTACAGATAGTCCTGCCCGCCCCCCGCATCGTCGCCTTGCTGCCAACGGTAGGTGGCAGCCCACGCCGCATAGCTTTGCGTGGGCAGCGGATGCGTCGGCGAGCCCAGCCCCAGCACGTAGAGCAGCAGTGCCTCGTCGTAGCCTTCCCATCGGTAGGGAAGAAAGCCGCTCTCCGGCTTCCAGCCGTGGGTGACCGTGGCACCGCCGTTTTGCGCCCATTGCCAATCGGCGCGGCGATACAGGCTGTCGGCGAGTGCTCGTATTTCAGTCTCGTCGTGGCTGTCAGCGCCGAAGTACGCCGCCGCAGCCAAAGCGCCGGCCAGCAAGAATGTGCTGTCCACCGTGGACAGTTCGCAGTGCCAGGCGCGACGGCCGCTGCGCATGTCGAGAAAGTGGTAGTAAAAGCCTTGGTACCCGGTGGCATCCGGCTCGGGCCCGTGCGGGCTGTTCCAGAAGAATCGCAGGGTCGCGAGCGTGCGTTGCACTGCGGCGGCGCGGCTCATGAACCCGCGCTCGACGCTGACCGGGTAGCACGCCAGCGCCAGGCCGGTGGCGGCAATGCTCGCAGGCCAACCGGGCGCGGTCTTGTCGATCACCAGACCATTGACCGGATTCGTCTCGTGCAGAAAATAGTCGAAGGTGTCGCGCTGCAGCTTTTCCAGCACGGCGTCGATGCTCTGCTTGCCGTCCTGAGTGCGGTTGTCCATGGCGTCAATGCTTCGCGACATAGGTGAGCCAGCCGGCGAGCCAAAGCAGGGCCGGTACCAACAACACCCACCTGAAATCGGAGTGCAGCGCAAAGTTGGTGGCGCTCATCAACCCCACCGTGAGCGCACCAGAAAGGGCAATGGCCCAGGACGCGCCGCTGGGTCGGGATGGCAAGGCGGTTTGGGCAACGAACACGGTGAGCACGCCGGCACCGGCCATGAATCCACCCATGACGGTGAAGACGCGTTTCAACCAATCCTCGAGTCCCGGCACATCCGCCTGAATCCGGGCCAGGGTGGTCCCCATGAAGCGTGGATCTTCAGGCAGCAGCGGCGGTCGCAGCGCAATGAAGTAGAGCCCCAGGCCCACCAGCCAGATGCCGCATGCGGTGAGCATCCAGACCGAGACCTGGCGATTTTTGGAAGTTGAATTCATGGCGTTGATGTTGAGGTGGCTGCAGGCACAGGTACCTTCCGTGGCCGGCCTCGAGGCGTCGCTTGCTGAGCCGCGGTGCGCGGGCAACGGCGCTCGATGAGACGCGTCTAGCCACGCACGGGGCCGGCTCGGGCCGCAGCAAAGCGAGGCCGCCTCGCAGCGCAGGCCGCTGGCCAGCTAAATCGTCAAACGCAGGAAGCGTATGACCATCGGCGCGCCGGGAGGCGGTGGCCGGTCATCGAAAAACTGCTTCGCCGGGGCGAGAGTCAGAAGGAACGGCGCGCGGGCACGCACATGCATCGGGGCTTGCGCCGGGT
>JANNEI010000720.1:0-5259 GCA_031378565.1 Burkholderiales bacterium | reverse complement strand
GCGTCGATCTGCGCCGGCTCGTTGACGGTCCACACCACCACCGGCAAGCCCAACGCCTGCGCCTCCTTCACCAGCGCCTCTGTCACGTCGCCGAAGTAGGGCGACCAGACCATCCCACCGGCCGCCCTGACGAGGCGCGGCACGCTGCGGTGGTCGGCCGGGTTCAGGCCGCCGGTCCAGCGCGGGTCGGCCAGGTTGTTGCCCCACGACTGCTGCGAGCTGAGGTGCACCCGCGGCAGGTACGGTGCCAGTTGTCGCGCCGCCTGCAGCGTTCGCCAGTCGAAGCTCTGCAGCGTGACGCGTTGCTCCAGACCATGTTGCCGCACCACGGCCAGCACCGCCTCGACGAAAGCCTGCGGCTCGGGCGTCCACTCGGGTTGCAGCGGCGATACTTTGGTCTCGATGTTGAAGCGCACCTGCGTGTCGCCGCGTTGCTTGACCAGCGCGAACAGTTCGTCGAGCGTGGGAATGCGCTCGCCGTCCACCGGGCGCTGCTCAGGCTGGCCTTGCGCGTAGCGCGTGCCTGGCTTCAAGCGGCCCACGTCGAACTGCTTCAGCTGCGCCAGCGTCAGCGTGCGAATGGCCGGGCCGGGGCCTTCCAGCCACTGCCCGTCCGGGCCGCGTGTGAGGTTGGGGTTGAGCACGGCGTCGTGCGATATCACCACCACGCCGTCGGCGGTCAGCACGGTGTCGAGTTCCAGCGTGGTCACGCCCAGGTTCAGCGCGTGGGAGAAGGCGCTGAGCGTGTTCTCGGGTGCCAGGCCGCGTCCGCCGCGGTGCGCTTGCAGGTCGAAGGCGTGTGCAGTGACGGTCATCAGGAGGGCAGCGATGGGAGTGATGAATCGGCGAATGCGCAGGCTGAAATTCATGCGCGGAAGTTAGCAGACCGCGCGACACACCGCCACCGCACCGACACCGCGCTGCCACCGCACTGCCACCGCGCCTCTGATCGATCCCTTGCAAGCCGCAGGCCAACCTCAGCGCAGCGGCGTCAGCAGGTAGCCCATCACCGCCCGCACAACGCGGTCTTCGAGGTCGGCGGGCGGGTCGCGCCGGCCGTCGGCGTCTTTCTCGACCAGCGCCTGCGCAATCACCAGGATGTCGCGCGCGCAGGTGGTGGGGTCGGCGGGGGCGATGGCGTCGCGGTGCGCGTGCAGCAGCTCCAGCAGCGATGCCTCCATGGCCTGGTGCGACGCGCGCAACAGGCGCTCGACCGGCAGCCTGCGCTCCTCGTGGTCTAGCGCCGCGGCGAGCAAGGGGCGCTCCCACTGGCCGCGCATGCCGACGCGCACCAGTTCGCGCACCGCCACTGCCAGCGGCTGACCCCGCACCGTTGCCGCCACGGCCGCCATCTCGGCAGCCAGCGCAAGGTGGGCACGCTCCAGCAGCGCGGCAATCAGCGACTCCTTGTTGGCGAAGTACTGGTACAGCGAGCCCACGCTGATGCCGGCCACTTCGGCGACCCGGTTGGTGTTCAGGCCAGCCAGCGATTCCTTGGCCAGGATGCGAGTCGCCGCTTCGAGGATGGTTTCGACCGTGTCGCGCGAGCGCTGCTGACGCGGCGGTTTGCGGGGCTTCAGTGCGGCGGCCTTGAGGCGGGGCATCGGCGTTTGAAATGCGAGTTTTGAAAACGAGCAAATGCTCGCAAAATTTGCAGCGTCGGTCAAGCGATCGACACCAGCGATCGACATCACGCCACCCTTCCACAGCAGGAAAAGCCCATGACAGACGCCACAAAACCCATCCCACCCACCCGCTACACGTACTTCATGCTGGCCCGCACCACGCCGCACTGGCTGGCGCTGTCACGCGAACAGCGCATGCGCTTCGCCGAAGAGGTTTTCAAGCCGGTGCTCGCCAGGTTTCCCGCCGTCAGCCTGCGTTACTTCGACGCCGAGGCGTTCAGCAGCCGCTGCACCGATGTGCTGATGTGGGAGACGAACGACCCCGGCCAGTACAACTTCATGGTCCACGCGTTGCGCGACACCGCGATGTACAGCGTGCCGTACTTCGAGATCGTCGACATCATCGGCGCAGTCGAAGACAGCTACGCTGCCTACGACGAGCAGGTGCTCGGCAAGACCGACACGGTGCGCGTCGGCACGGCGGCGCTTCAATGAGCCGCCCCGCATTGCTTCGCGGCAATACCGCGGACTGCAAGCAGCCGCCCGGCGTGCTGATGCCGGTGATCAACCCGGCGCGCTGCGAAGGTGCCGGCGCCTGCGTGCAGGTGTGTCCGGTCGATGTGTTCGACCTGCGCCGGCTGACCCGTGCCGAACGCGCTGCCCTGCCGCTGAAGTCGCGCGTGAAGGTGTGGGTGCACGGCGGGCAGCAGGCTTTCGCGGTGCGTGCCGAGGCGTGCCGCGGCTGCGGGCTGTGCGTGTCGGCCTGCCCCGAACGCGCCATTGCGCTGGCACGCCGGCCCGCCGACGCGCAGGCGACAGGCCACCCGGGTTGATTCCGTGGCTGTCGCCGTGCCCCTGCTGTACAAGGGAGGCGACTCGTTTTTCGGAGCTTCCCGTGTCGACTTCAAACGCCCTGACTTCCCGCATCGAACGCCCCCACCACAAGGTCTGGCCGAAACGCCTGCCGCGCGAACTGGTGGTGCCCGACACCACGCTGTGGTTCAACCTCGAGGTGTCGGCGCGCCGCTTTCCCGACAAGGCGGCCTACGTCTTCTTCGGCCGCATGCTGACCTACCGCGAACTGCACGCGCAGGCCGAGGCGATTGCCGGCTGGCTGCAAAGCGTCGGCGTCAAGGCCGGCGACCGGGTGTCGCTGTACCAGCAGAACTGCCCGCAGTACGCGGCGGCCTACTACGGCATCCTGCGTGCCAACGCGGTCGTGGTGCCGGTGAACCCGATGAACAAGGCCGAGGAGTTCAAGCACTACATCACCGACCCGCAGGCGCGCGTGGCCATTTGCAGCGCCGACCTGGCCGGCTTCGTGGCGGCGGCCAACGCCGGCGTGCTTGAAGGCGAGCGGCTGCGCCACGTGCTGGTCACGCGCTACACCGACGCCATGCCCGACGGCGGCATCGCGGCGGCCGATCTGCCGTCGTCGGCGGTCGAAGAATGGCTGCGCAGCGACCCGCCGCTGCCCGCGTCCGGTGAGGCCGTCTACACACGCTGGAGCGATGCGCTGGCGTTGAAACTGGCACCCGGCCCGCACACCGCGCAGCCCGACGACCTGGCCATGCTGCCCTACACCTCGGGCACCACCGGCCACCCGAAAGGCTGCATGCACACGCACCGCACGCTGATGAGCAACGCCGTCGGCGGGCAGTGGGGCCACAGCGGCCCGGAGAGCATTGCGCTGGGCGTGGTGCCGATGTTCCACATCACCGGCATGCTGTACGGCGTGCTGGGCTCGGTGTATTCAGGCTGCACCGTGGTGATCTTGCCGCGCTGGGACCGTGAACTGGCGGGGCGGCTGATCTCGCATTACCAGGTCACCCACTGGACCTGCATCCCGACCATGATCATCGACCTGTTCGGCAGCCCCAACTACAAGAGCTTCGACCTGAGCAGCCTGCGCTACATCAGCGGCGGCGGCGCGGCCATGCCGCAGGCGGTGGCCGAGCGGCTGCTGAGCGAATTCGGCCTCACCTTTGCCGAGGGCTACGGCCTGACCGAGACCGCCGCGCCTAGCCACGCGAACCCGCCCGAGCGCGCCAAGCTGCAATGCCTGGGCATGCCGCTGTGGGGTGTCGATTCACGTGTGGTGGACCCGCTGACGATGGCCGAGATGCCCATCGGCGAGGTGGGTGAAATCATCACCCGCGGCCCGATGGTGTTCAAGGGCTACTGGCGTCACCCCGAGGCCACGGCGGCGGCCTTCGTCGACTTCGAAGGCCACAGCTTTTTTCGCACGGGTGACCTCGGGCGCATGGACGACGAGGGCTACTTCTTCATCACCGACCGCCTGAAGCGAATGATCAATGCGAGCGGCTTCAAGGTCTGGCCGGCCGAGGTGGAAGCGCTGCTGTTCCGCAACCCGGCCGTGCAAGAGGCCTGCATCATTGCCGCGCGTGACGCCTACCGCGGCGAGACGGTGAAGGCCCTGGTGGTGCTGCGCAGCGAAGCCAAAGGCAAGACCACCGAGCAGGACATCATCGACTGGGCCCGCGAGCAGATGGCCGCCTACAAGGTGCCGAAGCTGGTCGAGTTCGTCGACGTGCTGCCCAAGTCGGGTTCGGGCAAGGTGATGTGGCGGCTGCTGCAGGACGAAGAGGCCGAGCGGGTCGCGATGGCCCCCTCTCCCTCCGGGAGAGGGCAGGGGTGAGGGCGCGGGCAGGGCAAGGAAGGGGGAGAAAGGGGACGGGGGCGATGCGGTCGCTGCATGCTAGCGTCGCCCCATGGCCAAACCGATTCCCCGCCTGTCGCCTGCCGACATCGCCCGTGTGCTCGAAATCGCCTGGGCCGACCCCGACCCGCTGACACGGCTGCTGTTCAGCCACGGCCTCACCGAAGGGCAGGTGATCCAGCTGCTGCGGCGTGAATTGACATCGAGCGCCTACAAGCTGTGGAGCCAGCGCCTGAAGCAACCCGGCGGCAAGCCCGCACCGCGCGGCGGCAGCAAGGCCAGCGTGTTCAGTCGACCCGCTCGGTCCCGCCCATCAAAGCCATGAAACGCGCGATGTCGATGTTGCCGCCCGACAGCGTGACGCCCACGCGCTGACCTCGAAAGCGCTCCCGGTTCAGCATCAGCGCGGCCAGCGCGCAAGCGCCCGAAGGCTCCAGCACCTGCTTCATGCGCTCGAAGGCAAAGCGCCTCGCGTCGACCACCGCCGGGTCGGGCACCGTCAGCACATCGCTCACCAAGGCCTGGATTACCTCGAACGGATGCCGGCCCACGGCCTGCGTCTGCTGGCCGTCGCAAATGGTGCGCGGCACCTCGATACTGACGATGCGGCCGGCGCGCAGCGACTGCTGCATGTCGTTGCCGCGCTCCGGCTCGGCACCGAACAGCGCGATGCCGGGCAGCAGGTGATTCGCGGCCACGGCGCAGCCCGACAGGAAGCCGCCACCGCCGGCGCAGACGATCAGCGAATCGAGCGGCCCGGCGTCTTCGATCAGCTCCAGCGCGGCCGTGCCCTGGCCGGCCATCACGGGCAAGTGGTCGAACGGCGGAATCAGCAGCGCGCCGGTCTCGGACGCCACCCGCGCGGCGATCACCGAACGGTCTTCGGTGTAGCGGTCGTAGGTGATCACCTGTGCGCCGTAGCCGCGCGTGGCGGCCATCTTCGGCGGCGGCGCG
>JANNEI010000705.1:0-4033 GCA_031378565.1 Burkholderiales bacterium | reverse complement strand
GCCGACACCTCGGAATCGCGGATGGCGACGAAGGCGCGGCCGGTCGGCGAGCGCAGCAGATTCATGATGACGAAAGTGGCACCGACGGTGATCAGCAGGCACAGCCAGTAGAACGAGTCGCCGCTGTCGGCCTTCCAGCCGAAGAAGTCGGGGGCCTTGATGTGGATGCCCGCGTTGCCGCCGGTCACCGATTCCCAGCGCGCAAAGATTTCTTCCACGATGAAACCGAACGACAGCGTGGCCATGCCGAGGTAGATGCCCTTGACGCGCAATGCCGGCAAGCCGACCACGATGCCCACCGCGGCCGACAGACCGCCGGCGCACAACAGCGCGACCGGAAACGGCACGCCCAGGTTGGTCAACACCGCCTGCGTGTACGCACCGACCCCGAGAAAAGCCGCGTGGCCGAGCGAGAACAGTCCGGTGAAGCCGGCCAGCAGCATCAGGCCCAAACCGACGATGGAGTAGATGAGGATGAAGGTGAACTGCGCGAGCCAGTATTCCGAGACGATCCACGGCGCAGCCAGCAGGGCCAGCATCAGCAGCGAGTACCAGAACACATGGCCGCCGTGCCGCGCCAGCCGAAGGTCTTGGGCGTAATCGGTCTTGAAGATGAATCTCATGGGCGGCGCGCTCAGACCTTCTTGCGCAGCGTGTCGCCGAACAGGCCGTTCGGCTTCACCATCAGCATGATCAGCACCACGATGTAGGCCGCCACGTCCTTGAAGCCGTCAGGCAGGTAGAAGCCCGACAGCGACTCCACGATGCCGATCACCAGCCCGCCGACGATGGCACCCGGCAGGCTGCCGAAGCCGCCGACCACCGCAGCCGGAAACGCCTTCAGCCCGATGAAGCCCATGTTGGCGTGCACGAAGGTGATCGGTGCCAGCAGCAGCCCGGCGATGGCCGCCACCGCCGAGGCCAGGCCCCACACCAGCCCGTTCAGCCGCTTCACCGGGATGCCCATGTAGTAGGCCGCCAGCTGGTTCTGTGACGACGCCTGCATCGCCACGCCGACCTTGCTGTGGCGGAACACCAGGTACAGCAGACCGCTGAGCACCGCCGTGCTCGCGATGACCACCATCTGCTCGACGTTGAGCAGCAGCGGGCCGACGTTCCAGACCTGGTCTTTGTAGGGCACGGCCAGGGTGTGCGTCTCGGTGCCGATGTTCGGGATCATCGTGATCAGGCCGCGCGCCACATAGCCGATGCCGATGGTCAGCATCACCACCGAAAAGGCCGGCTGACCCAGGATGGGCCGGATCACCAGCCGCTCGAGCAAGACGCCGAAGGTGGCCATGGCGGCGATGCTGGCGAGCACCGACAACCAGAACGGGAAGCCCAGGAAGGTCATGCAGGCCAGGCCGCAAAACGCGCCCAGCATCATCAGTTCGCCCTGCGCGAAGCTGACGGTTTCGGTGGCCTTGTAGATCAGCACGAAGCCCAGCGCGATCAGGCCGTAGATGCAGCCCTGGGCGATGCCGCTGATCACCAGCTGAACAAACTGCAATGACACTCCTTCGCGGGCTGAACCATCCCGCGCCGCGATTCTTGCCCGTTGCAGCCTGAAACATCCTCGGGGTTGTCACGGGGTTGCAGCGGCTCGGCGCATCGGTCGAAATCACGCCATGGCGAAGACAGTGCGGATCGGCTCGGGCTTGGGTTTCTACGGTGATTCGTGGGACCCGGTGGTCGCCAGCGTGGTGAACGGCGGCGTGAACTACATCGCCAGTGACCACCTCGCCGAGCTGACGCTGGCGATCCTGCAAAAAGACCGGCAGCGCGACGCCGGCCTGGGCTACGCGCGCGACGTGCTGCCGATGCTGATGCGGCTGTGGCCGCTGATGAGCGAGCGCGGCGTGCGCTTCATCTGCAATGCCGGCGGGCTGAACCCTGCCGGTGCTGCGGCAGCGTTGCAAGCCGCGTTTGCGGCCAGAGGCTGGCACGCGAAGATCGCCGTGGTGACTGGCGACGACGTGTTGCCCCAGCTCGCCACAGCGCAGGCCTCGGCCGCCACGTTCAGCCACCTGTTCAACGGCAGCGAGGTGGACACGGTGCGCGAGCGGCTGGTGTTTGCCAACGCCTACCTGGGCGCGCGCCCGATCGTGGACGCGCTGGCACGCGGGGCCAACATCGTGATCACCGGCCGGGTGGCCGACGCGGCGCTGTTCCTCGCGCCACTCGTCCACGAGTTCGGCTGGAAGCTGGAAGATGCAGCGGCACCGGATGAGCTGAACCGCCTGGCCCAGGGTCTGGCCGTGGGCCACCTGCTGGAGTGCTCGGGCCAGGGAAGCGGCGGCAACTTCGGCAGCCTGAAGGCGTGGCAGGCGATCCCCGATCTGGCGCACATCGGTTACCCGATCGCCGAGGTTTCGGAAGACGGCAGCGCGGTCATCACCAAACCCCCCGGCACCGGCGGGCGCATCAACTTCGACACCGTGCGCCAGCAGCTGTTGTACGAGGTGCACGACCCGCACGCCTACCTGTCCCCCGATGTGGTGCTGGACATGTCGACGATCCGGCTCGATGACCTGGGCGGTGACCGGGTGCGCCTGAGTGGCGCGAACGGCCACGCGCCGCCCGAACAGTTGAAGGTGGTCGCGGGCTTTCGCGACGGCTTCAAGGCCGAGGTGACCTGGGGTTTCAGTTGGCCCGACGCCTACGCCAAGACGCAGGCGGCACTGGCCATGGTCAAGACGCAGTTGATCGAGAAGCGCGTGCCGCACGAAGAGCTGTTCGTCGAGTACCCCGGCCTGAATTCGGCACACGGTGCGCTGGCCGCCTTGCCGGCCGATCTGGAAGATCTGAACGAGGTCTGGATCCGCATGGTGTTGCGCACGAACGAGAAGTCCGCCGCCGATGGTTTCGGTCGACTGTTTCCGTGGATGGGACTGAGCGGCCCGGCCTACACCTGCGGCTTCCACGGGCTGCGCAACACCGGCGAGCTGCTGGGCATCTGGCCGACGTTGATCCCGCGCCGGCAGGTCGATTCGCAGGTGCGTGTGGAGATGATCGAAGCATGAGCGCCCCCAGGCCGACGAAATACGTCGTCCGGCCTCCGAGGGGATGCCGGAAAGTGGCACAGCCACATTTCCTTGAGAGACCGCCATGAAGATTCGCCTCGCCGACATCGCCCACGCCCGCAGCGGCGACAAGGCCGACTGGGTCGACTTCGGCCTGTTTGCCTGGAGTCCGGCCGGCTATGCCGTGCTGGCCCGCGAGGTGACCGCGCAGCGCGTGCAGGCGCACTTCGCGCCCTGGTTGCCGGGCACGGTGGACTGCTGGCCGCTGCCGAACCTGCTGGCGCTCAAGCTGGTGCTGCGCGGTGCGCTGCAAGGCGGCGGCGCGCGCAACCTGCGTCTGGACAACCTGGGCAAGTCGATGGGCGCGGCCTTGCTGCGGATGAACATCGAGCTGACCGAAGCCGAATGGGCACAGTGCCAGTCCGCGCCGCGTGTGGGGTGGTGGCCAGCGGTCTGAGGAAAACCGAGGTGCAGGTCAGAATCCGTGCATCGGCACTGCGCCTGCTCTCTTTCTGCCCGCGATGATTCCCTGGCTCGACGATGCGAACACCCCGCTGCCCGATACCGCCCGCGCGTTGCCGCCCGGCAGCGACGTTCCCGGCCTGCTGGCGGCCGGCGGCGACCTGACACCCGAGCGGCTGACCGAGGCCTACAACAAGGGCGTGTTCCCCTGGTACAGCGACGGCCAGCCGCTGCTGTGGTGGTCGCCGGACCCGCGCATGGTGTTGCTGGTGGACGAGTTCAGGCTGTCGCGTTCGCTGCGCAAGACGGTCGCCCGGTTCAACCGCACGGCGGGCTGCGAGTTGCGCATCGACAGCGCCTTTCGCAACGTCATCGTGGCCTGCGCCGACACGCCGCGCGCGGGGCAGGACGGCACCTGGATCGTGCGCGACATGGTCGAGGCCTACACGCGCTGGCACGCGCTGGGCCGCGTCCACAGCTTCGAGGTGTGGGTGGACGGCGCGCTGACCGGGGGCCTGTACGGCGTCAGCTTCGGGCGCATGTTTTTC
>JANNEI010000701.1:0-1587 GCA_031378565.1 Burkholderiales bacterium | reverse complement strand
GCAGCGGATTCGTTCAAACCGCAGTCGCTGCCGCGCGACCCGATTGGCAGGGCCGCCACGCGCGGCTTCGGATGTCGGTCGTCATGGTGAAGGTCGTCGATGCAGAGAAGAAACGATCCTCCGCTCCGCGTGGACGCAGGGCCATCGGTGGTGGGCGGATTCGGCTGTGGGCCGCCTCCTACACGCGCCCTCGTCCTAAGTGAACAAGGCAATCAGGATGATGATCGGGATCGGGATGCCGAGAAAGAGCAGAAGCAGCGATCGCATGGCGGTCTCCGGGTCGAGTGAATGGGTGGTGTGAAGCGGCCTCAGGCGTCGCGATGCCGGCCGCCGAAGGTGGCAGACAGACTGGCCACGAAGGCACCGACCAGCAGCGAGACGAACAGCCACAGCGCGGCTGTGGCCGACGCCTTGCGCGCCTTGTCCGCGCTGTCCTTGGCGGCAACCTCGGCGTCGCGCAATCTGGTCTGCATCGCGGTGTAGGTGTCGGTCACGCGCTTCTCTGCGTCCTGTTGCGACAGGCCGGTGCGCTGCGCCACCCCCTGTGCCACGTAGCGCGTGTCTTCGGCCGGCAAGGCACCGGTGCGCAGCGTGTTCATGAAAATGCGCGCCACCTCGGCCGACGATGGGAGTGCGCCCTGGCGTGAAGCATCTGCCGGCGGCGCACTGCTGCCCGCCGCCACCGGTGCCTGGCGAAACAGCGAATCGACAAAGTACGCCATCGGCCCGCCACTGTCAGCGCCGGGCTTCGCCGTGTCGGTGCCGGCCGCAGTCGCGCCGCTCGAAATGGCAGAAGTCGCAGCGGTGGTCGCGGCCCCTGCGGCACCCCCCGCCAGCGAAGCACCCGCCTGCAGTCCGCCGCCGACGATGCCGCCGATCACCGACGTCAACAGCGTGGCAGTGACCAGCGAGGCGATCGCCCAGGCCAGAAAGCCGTGTGCAGTGTCGCGAAAATAAACTTCGTCGGTGTGCACGGCGACCCACTTGGTGCGCAGCCGCCCCGCGATGTAGCCGCCCATGCCCGATGCCAGCAACTGGGTCAGCGTGAGCCAGAGGATGGTGGTGACGCCGAAGGTGGCGGCGCTGACGCCGTCGTGGGCCCACGGCGACACCGCCGACAGCCCCAGGCCGGTGCCCAGGATCAGCAGGATCAACGACAGTGCTGCGGCGGCAGCCGCACCGGCAACGATGGCAGGCCACGAAACCGCACTCGCGTTCTCGCCCGCCAGGCCCGCGATGTCGGACCGTGCGCTCGCCGAGCGTGCGCGGCCGAGGTCGTCGGCGCTGGTGATGTTGGACAGGGCCATGGCAGGTCTGGAAAAGTGGCGTGGCCCGAATCATCGAATCGGACGATTCGCCGCAGCGTCGGATTGGCGTCAGATCGGCTGTAGGACGAAGCCGTGAACAGCCGTGGCGCCAAGCCGTGCGCGGCTTGTGTGCGTCAACGCACAGTGCGACGCTGCGGCAGCGCGCAACATTTGCCGTTCGCTCCGCAACCACCCCTCGACTTTTCAGAAATGACAGCCATGACACCCATCCGACTTTTCAGGCACAACGGTGCCTTCGCCAGCGCACTTGCCAGCGCAC
>JANNEI010000657.1:0-3837 GCA_031378565.1 Burkholderiales bacterium | reverse complement strand
GGTGCACCTCGGCTCGTGGCAGCGCAGGCCGGACGCGGCTCACGGCGAACACGGCCGCTGCCTGACCTGGGACGAACTGGCCGACACGCTGGTGCCCTATGCGCGCGACATGGGCTTCACCCACCTCGAATTGCTGCCGGTCAGCGAGCATCCGTTCGACGGCTCCTGGGGCTACCAGCCGGTGGGCCTGTTCTCGCCCACCGCACGCTTCGGCGACGCTCCGGGCTTCAGGCGGTTCACCGACCGCTGCCACACCGAGGGCCTCGGCGTGCTGGTCGACTGGGTGCCGGCGCACTTTCCGTCCGACGCGCACGGCCTGGCGAACTTCGACGGCACGCACCTGTACGAATACGCCGATCCGCGCGAAGGTTTTCACCCCGACTGGAACACGCTGATCTACAACTTCGGCCGCACCGAGGTGCGCAACTTCCTGGTCGCCAATGCCTTGTTCTGGCTCGAGCGCTACAACGTCGACGGCCTGCGCGTGGACGCTGTCGCGTCAATGCTTTACCGCGACTACAGCCGCAAGGCCGGCGAGTGGATTCCCAACCGGGACGGCGGGCGCGAGAACCTGGAAGCGATCTCTTTTCTGCGCCGCATGAACGAGGTGGTGGGCGTCGAGCGGCCGCAGGCGGTGACGCTGGCCGAGGAATCGACCGCGTTCCCGGCGGTGTCGCGGCCCACCCATGCCGGCGGCCTCGGCTTCCACTACAAATGGAACCTGGGCTGGATGCACGACACGCTGGCCTACATGGCGCGCGACCCGGTGCATCGCAAGCACCACCACGGCGAGCTGACCTTCGGCCTGGTCTACGCCTTCAACGAGAACTTCGTGCTGCCGATCTCACACGACGAGGTGGTGCACGGCAAGGGTTCGCTGCTGGCCAGGATGCCGGGCGACCGCTGGCAGCAATTCGCGAACCTGCGCGCCTACGTCGGCTTCATGTTCGGCCACCCCGGCAAGAAGCTGCTGTTCATGGGCTGCGAGTTCGCGCAAGTGCGCGAGTGGAATCACGACCAGAGCCTGGACTGGCACCTGCTGCAAGACGCGCAGCACCTCGGTGTGCAACACCTGCTGCGCGACCTGAACCACCTGTACCGAAAAACCCCCGCGCTTTATCAGCAGGACTTCACGCCGGCCGGCTTCGAATGGATTGCGCTGGACGACGCCGACAACTCGGTGCTGAGCTTCCTGCGCCGCGGCGTGGCGGCCGACACGCTGGTCGTCGTCGTGTGCAACTTCACGCCGACGCTGCGCCACGGCTATCGCGTCGGCGTGCCGCATGCGGGTGTCTACGCCGAGCGCATCAACACCGATTCGGCGCACTACGGCGGCAGCAACGCAGGCTCTCCTTTCGGCGAGGTGACGGCGCAAGACATCGCGTCGCATGGCCAGCCGCACTCGCTGGAACTGGTGCTGCCGCCGCTGGCCACGCTGATCTTCGAATGGAAAGCCTGAGCGCGGTGATGGGCGGGCAGATTAGCGAGGGCCGGCCCTGGCCGCTGGGCGCGCATTGCGATGCGCTGGGTGTCAACATCGCCGTCTTTTCGGCGCACGCGCAAGGCATCGACCTGTGCCTGTTCGACGCGAGCGGGCAGATCGAGTTGTCGCGTCTTCCGCTGCCCGGCCACACCGGCGACGTGTGGCACGGCCACCTGCCGGGTGCCGCGCCGGGCCTCGTCTACGGCCTGCGTGCGCACGGGCCGTGGCGGCCCGACCGCGGCCACCGCTTCAACCCGAACAAGCTGCTGCTCGACCCGTGTGCGCGCGAGATCGTCGGGCGATTCGAATGGCGTGATGAGCATTTCGACGCCGACCCGCGCCACCCGGCGCACATGGACCCGCGCGACAACGCCGCGCATGCGCTGAAGGCACGCGTCGTCGACGACGCCTTCGACTGGGGCGACGACCGGCCGCCGCTGACGCCGTTGGCGGACACCGTGCTGTACGAGCTGCACGTGAAGGGGTTCACGCAGCTGCACCCGGGCGTGCCCGAGGCGCTGCGCGGCAGCTATGCCGGCCTGGCGGCCGACGCATCGATAGCGCACTTGAAACGCCTGGGCATCACCGCGGTCAACCTGCTGCCGGTGCACCAGCACCTCGACGAGCAGCGCCTGTCGAAGCTGGGCCTGACCAATTACTGGGGCTACAACAGCATCGGCTTCTTCTGCCCCGAACCGGGGCTGGCGTCAGCGGCGGTGTCGGGTGGCACAGGTGTCTCGGTGCGCGACGAATTCCGCGCCATGGTGCGCACGCTGCACGCCGCGGGCATCGAGGTGATCCTGGATGTGGTGTTCAACCACACGGCCGAGGGCGACGAGCTCGGCCCGGCCATCAGCTTTCGCGGCCTCGACAACGCGGCGTACTACCGGCTGCAGCAAAACGACAGCCACCTGTACGAGAACCACACCGGCTGCGGCAACACGCTGGACATCCGCCACCCGCGCGTGCTGCAAGGGGTGATGGACAGCCTGCGCTTCTGGGTCGGCGAGATGCATGTGGACGGCTTTCGCTTCGACCTGGCACCGGTGCTGGGCCGTGGCGACCACGGCTTCGACCGCGACGCGGCGTTCTTCCGTGCCGTCGCGCAAGACCCGCTGTTGTCGCGCGTGAAAATGATTGCTGAGCCGTGGGACATCGGGCCGGGCGGCTACCGGTTGGGCGGCTTTCCGAACGGCTGGCTGGAATGGAACGATCGCTTCCGCGACGCGATGCGCGGCTTCTGGATCCACGCTGCCGGCACGCGCGCTGACTTCGCGCAGCGGCTGTGCGCGTCGTCCGACATCTTCCAGCCGCACGGCCGCCGGCCGGCCGAGTCGGTCAACTACGTGGTGTCGCACGACGGCTTCACGCTGCACGACCTGCTCAGCTTCAACCACAAGCACAACCTCGCCAATGGCGAAGGCAACCGCGACGGCCACTCGCACAACCACAACTGGAACTGCGGTGCCGAAGGGCCGACCGACGACGCCCGCGTCAACCAGTTGCGTGGCCGGCTGAAGCGCGCGCTGCTGGCAACCGCGCTGCTCGCGCAGGGCACGCCGATGCTGGCCGCCGGGGACGAGCTGGGCCACACGCAGGGCGGCAACAACAACCCGTACTGCCAGGACAACGCCACCACCTGGATCGAGTGGGCGCATGCCGACCAGGTGCTGATCGCCTTCGTTGCGCGCGTGCTGGCGCTGCGGCGTCAGCTGGCACCGCTGCGCAACCGCTGGTACGACGGCCTGCCCGACCGCCTCGGCCTGCACGACCTGGCCTGGCTGCGCAGCGACGGCCAGCCGCTGCAAGGCGACGAATGGCACCGCCCGGCGCAGCGCGTGCTGGGCTGCCTGATCGGCCAGCCGGGCAAGGCGAACGCGCCGCTGCTGCTGCTGGTCAACGCCGGCGCGACCGATGCACCCTTCATGTTGCCAGCGGGTGTCTGGCAGGTGCTGCTGGACACCTCGCATCCCCACGGCGAAGGATCGTGGCATGGCCAGGGCGACGTGGCGTTCACGCTGCCGTCGCGCAGCCTGCTGCTGATGGCTGCGGCCGGTGCAAGTTTCAAGGCGTAGGACTCACCCATGCGATTTCCACCCGCCAGCGGCGTGCTGCTGCATCCCACCTCGTTGCGCGGCCCGCACGCTCGGGCTACATCGGGCCGGCCGCACATCGCCACCGCGCGCATCCCGACCGCACGCGGCCAACGGTTTGTCGAGCGGGGGTTTCACTGCCGAGCGCAGCGAACGCCTGCTGTATAAACCTCGGCGGGCGCTGGAACGAGCCGCGCTGCGCCTCTCGATGAACTGCCCCGTAGAAGCCCATGCAAACCACGCTGAAGAATTTGTTGGCCG
>JANNEI010000646.1:0-1946 GCA_031378565.1 Burkholderiales bacterium | reverse complement strand
GTGGTGCCGATGAACCAGTCGTCGAACGAGAAGAAGGGCTGCTGGCGCGGCACGCACACATAGCGCCGGCCGGTGTAGGCGCGGGCGATCTTGATCGCGGCGGTGGTGACGTTGGAGCCGTTCTTGCCGAACTTCACCATCTCGATCGAAGGCACCAGGTCGATCAGCGCTTCGGCTGCATGCAGCTCCGTCAGAGTCGCGCGCGTCAGGTTCACGCCGTTGTCCATCTCGGCAGCGGCGGCGGCATTCACGCGCGGGTCGGCGTAGCCCACTGTGACTGCGCGCAGCGCCATGCCATAGTCGAGAAAGCGGTTGTCCTTGCTGTCCCAGGCGTAGGCACCCTTGCCGCGCACGAACAGCGGCGGGGCGATGGCCGGGAACTGGTCGTCGCCGCGCGAGTAGGTGTGTGCGCCGCCGGGGATGGCCCGGTGCAGGCGCGCGCGCAGCGATTCGAAGTCGTCGTCGGTGTTGCTCATGTTCGCCAGATGGGTTGAAGGTGGGTTTGCGTGCGGATCAGGTGGTCGCGTGGGTTGCCGATGTAGACGCTGCTCGGCGGCAGGTCCCGGTCGAGCAGCAGCGACTCCGCGGCGATGCTGCAGTTGTCGCCGATGGTGGCGTTGCCGAGCACGGCGCTGCCCGGGTGCAGCGTCAAGTGCCGGCCCAGCGTGGGGTAGGTGTCGTGGTTGCTGCCGATGCCCACGCGCTGGTAAGCGATCAGGAAATCGGCGTAGCGTCCGCGGCCAAGCACGGTGCCCAGCGGGTGGACCAGCAGGAACACCGACGGCAGCTCGACCTCGTAGAACACATCGCAGCCATGCAGCGCCTTGTTCAGCAGAAACAGCTTCTTGCACACCGCGGCAGGCCCGCCGCGCTTGAACAGTTCGTTGGCCAGCAGGTACAGCCACATCGCGTACTGGTCGCCGTGCAGGTGGTCGAACACCGCATTGCGGCCATCGAAGAAGTATTTGTTGTCGATGTGGCTGAAGCAGTGTTCGAGCCGCAGTAGCGCGCCCGCCACAGCCGGTGCCAAATCTGCCGGATGCGCCTCGTCGCCATCAGGAAACAAGGCGTTCAACTGCCGCGCGGCGAGGCCGGCGAGTGCCTCGGCCGACAGGCTGGCGTTGACCCGGGCGCTCAACTGTGGCTCCCCTTTTGCGACCGCACGCTGACGCCGTTGGTGGCCAGGTAACTGCGGACCTTGATGGGGCTGTGGTCGGAGAACAGGAACATGCTGCTGATGGTGATGGCCGAGGCACCTGCTTCGAGCGCGTCACGGCAATGCTGCAATGTGCCCGCGCCGCTGGAGGCGATCAGGGGCACTTCCAGCCTGTCGGCGGCCTGCGCGATCAGCTCGACGTCGTAGCCTTCCATCGTGCCGTCGCGGTCGATGGAGCACAGCATGATTTCGCCGGCGTGCGCGTCCTGCATGCGCAGCGCCCACTCCAGCGGGTGGAGCAGGGTGCGGTCGTGGCCGCAGCGCGAGACCACGCGCAGTTCGCCGCCCGGCTGTCGCTGGTAGTCGATGCCCACCACGATGCACTGGTCACCGAAGCGTGATGCGGCCTGCGTCACGAAGGCCGGGTTCTCGATCGCCGAGGTGTTGATGCACACCTTGTCGGCCCCGCTGGCCAGCAGCGCCGCAATTTCTTCCAGGGTGCGAATGCCGCCGCCGACGGTGAAGGGCATGAACACTTCTTCCGACACCCGCTCGATGATGGAACCCGTTGCAGGCCGGCCCTGCGGCGTGGCGTCGATGTCCACGAACAGCAGTTCATCCACGCCGTACGAGTCGTACACCTTGGCCGTGGACACCGGGTTGCCGGCCTCGCGGAAGTTGTCGTGAAAGCGCACGCCCTTGACCAGCCGGCCGTTGCGAATCAGGAACTTCGGGATGATTCGTTTCTTCAGCATCAGGGCTTCCAGGCCACCCAGTTTTCGAGCATCTT
>JANNEI010000626.1:0-7680 GCA_031378565.1 Burkholderiales bacterium | reverse complement strand
CGGCCTGCGTCCAGTAGCGGCTGTCAGCGAACAGCGCAGCGCCGTCGCGCGTGATCACCAGTGTGCCCATCGACCCAGTGAAGCCCGACAGCCACTGCCGCCCCTGCCAGCGCTCGGGCAGGTATTCGGACAGGTGCGGGTCGGCGGACGGCACCAGCACGGCAGCCAGTTGCTGCTGCGCCAGCGCGTCCCGCGCCCGTTCGATGCGAAGGCGAAATGGGGAGGTGCGGGTGTCCATGGGGTGGTTCCGGTTGGGTGTGAGGCACGGCGGCCCGGTTCGGGGGCACCGGCAGGCAAAGGCCAGATCGGGACTCGAATTTTAGGGTTTCGCAGCGGGCGCTGGTGTGGGTGGCTGTGCCACCACGCGCGCACTTCGCTCGAAGGTGAAGTAGGCCCAGGCCCAGTCGGCCATCACGATCAGTCGGTTGCGAAAACCGATCAGGAAATACACGTGGGCGAACAACCAGAACAGCCACGCGAAATAGCCCGAGAAACGCAGCGCACCGAGCCCCGGCACGGTCAGGTCGACCACCGCCGCCTTGCGGCCCACGGTGGCCAGGTTGCCGTAGTCGATGTAGCGGAACGGCTGCGTCGTTTCGCCGCGCAAGCGCCGCAGCAGGTTGGCCGATGCGGCACGGCCCATCTGCTTGGCGGCGGGGCTGACTCCGGGCACGGTCGTGGGTTCGCCGCGGCCATGGCTTTTTGCTGCGGCCAGGTCGCCGATGACGCTGATCTCGGGGTGTTGCGGCAGGCTCAGGTCGGGCTCGACGATCACGCGGCCCGCGCGGTCCAGTGGCGCGCCTGCGCTCGCTGCCAGCGACGCGCCCAACGGCGATGCAGCGACCCCCGCCGCCCAGATCACCGTCTTGCTGGACAGGCGCTGTGACGCGCCGGCCGTCTCGTACACCACGCCTTCTCCGTCGATGTCTGTCACCCTGCACCCGGTGCGCACGTCGACGCCCAGCCGATCCAACTGACTGCGCGCCCGCTCGGACAAGGCGGGCACGAAGCTGCCCAGCACGCGGTCGGACCCCTCGATCAGCACGACGCGGGTCAGCCGTGAATCGATGCGCCGAAACTCCTGCGGCAGCGTGTGCTGCGCAATCTCGGTCATGGTGCCGGCCATCTCGACCCCGGTCGGCCCGGCACCGATGACGACGAAGGTCAGCCACGGCTCGCGTGCTGCGGCATCGGTGCAGCGCTCGGCCTGCTCGAAGGCGCCGATCACGCGGGCGCGGATCGCAAACGCGTCGGCCAGCGTCTTCAGGCCCGGTGCGTGCACGGCCCAGCCGTCGTGGCCGAAGTAGCTGTGGGTCGAGCCGGCGGCGACGATCAGGTGGTCGTAGTCGAGTGTCTGGCCCTGGTCGAGAGCCACGCGCCTGCAGGCCGCGTCGATGCCGGTCACCTCGGCCTGCAGGATGGTCAGGTTGCCGCGGCGCATCTCGCGCCGCAGCACGTGGCGTATCGGGCCCGACACGGCCGGCGCGCTCAACCCGGCGGTGGCCACCTGGTACAGCAGCGGCTGGAACAGGTGGTGGTTGGTGCGGTCCACCAGCGTGATCTCGACCTGCGCTTTCGACAACGCGCGCACCGCCTCGATGCCGCCGAAGCCGCAGCCGATGATCAGCACGCGCGGCTTCATGCCGGCGATGGTGTGGGTTGCAGGCGGTCGCGCACCATGTTGATGTGGCCGCGCAGCGAGTACAGCTCATCGGCATAACTCAGCGGCACGGTCACCTGTTCGAGGTGGGCCTCGATGTCGTCCAGCTCCTTGCTCAACTCCGTGGTGGGGCGCTGGCCGACGGCGGTTTCTATCTCGCGCAGTTGCCCGTACCACCTGAAGATGCGCGATCGGATGCGGAACTCGTACAGCGGCGGCAAGAAGCGCGACAACGGGATCAGGATGGCTGCGATCGACAGCAGCACCGGCCACATGCGCTCGACCATGTTGGCGAACCAGAACGGCAGGTAGCGTTGCAGCAGCGGCGTGCCGTTGCGGTAGAAGCGGTCGGCCTCCTTGGCCAGCGGCCGCTCGGTGTTGGCGGTGCCGGGGAACTCTCCCTTCTTCTGGAACCAGCCGGCGTCGCCGTGGATCTGGCGTGCCGCCTGCACGAACAACTGCACCAGGGCCGGGTGCACAGAATCACGCGCGACCAGCGTGGCGGTGGGCGCGACCAGCCGCACGTCGGCCGCAGGAATGTCCTTTGCCAGATCGACCACGCCGCGCGGCAACACCACCGGACTCATGAACGGGAAGCGGCGCGAATAGGCCTCGGCCTGCGCGAAGTTGAACAGCTTGATGCCAGGCGTTTGCAGCAGCATCTGCACCATCAGCGCCTCGGGGGCCGATGCGAACACCAGCGCGTCGGTGCTGCCGTCCAGCAAGCCCACCACCGCGGGCGTTTGCGGCTGGTCGAGCAGGCTGATGTCGGCCAGCGCCACGTCGTTGGCGTCGAGCAGCTTCTTCATCAGGTTGGGCACACCGCTGCCCGGCGGGCCGATGTTGAGCTTCCAGCCGACCAGCTGGGTCAGGCTGGTCATCGTGTCGGCCTTGAGCAGGCGCTGGGCCGAATCTTCACGGTAGAACAGCCACACCGGCTCGTAGAACAGGCTGCCCAGCGAGCTGAGCCCATCGCTGTCGGCATCTTCACTGCGGCCGTTCAGCGAATCGTCGGCACCGCCCTGCACAAAGGCCAGATCGACGCCTGACTGCGGGTCGCGCAGCAGCGCCAGGTTCTCGGCAGCGCCTTGCGTGTAGCGCAGTTCCACGTCGATGCCGTAAGCCCTCAGCCGGCTTGCGTAGCGCTTGCCGAACTGGGTGTAGGCCCCCAACTCGGAGCCGGTGGCCAGCACCACCTTCTTCGGCGGCGTCGGGTCCAGCAGCTTGTAGGCGAGCGCCAGCAACAGCGCGGCGATAAGCAGGAACGGGACCACCGTGACCAGCAGGTCGCGGGCGGACAGCAGGGTGTGGCGCAGGGCTTGAGGCATGGCGGCGGCGCAGGGCGCTGCGCCCGCGCATTGAAGTGGTGTGCGGACGATACCCCGCCTGTCCGCACACCCTGTCTGCCATCGATGCGGCGTTGCTCAGTGCACGGCGTCGTTGATGTCGATCCAGTGCATGCCGGCCTGATGCGCGCGTTCGATCGCCGCGGCTTCGGAGTCGAAGCTCTCCAGGTCGAGGAAGCGTTGCGACCGGGTCTTGGTGCCGCCCAGCGAGGTGATCACCACGCGCGCCTGGAAGCGCCCGTTCTCGAGTTGCATCGGCTGGCACCCCAGCAGGTAGTCGCGGTAGAAAGTTCGGGTGCTCATCGCGCGACGTGGCGGTCCGGGTCAGTATCGGTTCATGCGCTGTTGGCGCTGGTCTTCGGCCTGGCGGGCGGCGACGCATTCGGGGTGCGCCCGCCAGCGCGGCGTCTGGCATTCGCGGTTCACGCACATGGCGCGCGCAAAAAACGACTGGCCGCCGCAAAACTCGCTCGGGCTGCGGGTGGCGTCGGGTGCCGTCGGCACTGCCGGCACCGCCTCGACCGCGGTCGCCCGGGCGCTGCGCTGTGGCTTGATGTCCACCGAGGCCGCTGGCGGCAACAAGAGGCGCACGGCCGACGCGCCGGAGGCAGCAGCGGCCTGGCTCGGCGGGACAGCCGCCACGCGCAGCGGCAGCCGGGGTGAAGCCACCAACGCCGCCGTCGATGCGGCAACCGCGGGCGGCACCGCAGCGGCGGGTTGAATGATGGCGAGTGCAGGTGGCGGAGCAGATGCGGACGCGGGTGGCGAGGCAGGTGCGGACGCGGGTGCTGCGACAAGCACAGGCGCGGCTGCGGACGCCGCTGTTGACAGTGCCTCCGGAGTCGTGGTCGCCACGGCAACGGCCGCGGGCTGGACTGCCGTCCAGACACCCCAGGCGACTGCGCTGAGACCGGCCAGCGCCAGCGCGGCCCAAGCGGCGCGGCGGGTGGTGCCGGGCGACGAGAACGGCAGTGCGATGTCCGCGCCCGTGGTCGACCGTCCCGCCGAGCCGTTCGCCTCCCAGGCAGTCTTCGCAAAACTTTGTGCCGACGCTGTGGACGCGTGCGTTGTTGCGTGCGTCGTGGCGTGGCCGGTGTTGCCGGCCGCAGCGGCTGGCTGGTTGGCGCTGTGCCGTGCCGAAGGCGGCGGCGGAACCAGTTCGCCGCTGAAGGCCTGGCGAACGACGGCGACGCTTTGCGGCCGGTCGTCGGGTGCCAGCGCCAGGGTCCAGTCGATGGTTGCCAGGAAGCGCATCGGCACGCCCGGAAACACCTCGCCGCCTTCGACCGACAGCGCGGGCAGCCCGTCGCGCACCGCGCGCAACACGGCCGGCGTGGGTGCCTGCCCGGTAAGCATGAAGTGCACCGTCGCGCCCAGCGAGTACAGGTCGGTCCACGGGCCCTGGCGCAAGTCGGCCTGGTCGGCGTACTGCTCGACCGGCGCGAAGTTGGGTTTCAGGATGGCGGTCAGCGACTGCGTGCGGTCGCCCACCACGCGGCGCGCCGAGCCGAAGTCCAGCAGCACCGGCCGGCCGTCGGGCAGCAGCAGGATGTTGTCGGGCGAGATGTCGCGGTGATAAACGCCGTCTCGGTGCAGCACCTCGAGCGCGCCCAGCAGCGGCTCGATCAGGGCGTGCAGCCAGCGTTCATCGGGCGCTGCCCTCATGGCCTGGCGCGCCTCCTTCAGCGTCTGCCCCGCGCAGTAGGGCATCACCATGTAAGCGGTGCCGTTGGCCTTCCAGACACGGTGCACCTTGACCAGCGAGGGGTGGTCGAAGCTGGCCAGCATGCGGGCTTCGCTGAAGAACGATTCCAGCCCCACCGCGAAGGTGTCGGCGTGCGTCGGTGAGCGCACCGACACCATCGCCGCCCCGCGCCGCCCGGCCAGCGCGGTCGGCATGTACTCCTTGATCGCGACCTGCCGCTGCAGCACCGTGTCGAGCGCGAGGTAGACGATGCCGAAGCCGCCGGCACCCAGCACGCGCACGATCGCGAACTCGTCCAGGCGGGTGCCGGTCGCGAGCGCGTCGTGCGCGTCGTGACCGTCCCCGGCGTCGGGTTGCTCGGAGTCGCGGTTGCCCGCGGCCAGCGCGGAACGCGGGGCCGTGGTCGACCAGTTCAGCGTGTCTGACATGGCGGGAGTGGGGCGCACCTTGGAGCGAAAGGGCTGCGGAATCTGCGGAAGAAGCTGTCGCGGTTCAAATGCAACAGCCGGTGTCCGTCACTTTATCGGCATGAGGGCAGCGCAGTGAAGGGCGCTAGCGCAGCCGAGGCGGCAACGTGCAGTGCGTCACGCAGCTTGGCACGGCCTGGGAGCCATCTCCGGTCGGCGTCGGCCGAGCGGGCTCGAATCGTCTTGCAGAATGCCAGTCGAGCCGCTGACAACGCAAATGGAATGCCGATGAATCTTGCCCTGCTGTTTCCGTGGCGATGCTCAGCGCCGGGATGGGCGCTGCGAGTCGCCCGGCTGTTCGCGCTCAGCTTGCCGTTCGGGGCGTTCGCCGCCGCGCCACCCGCCGACGCTGCGGCGGCTTCGCCCGAGGCCACGCTGGTCATCTTCAACCGCGACATCGCCACCCTGCGCACCAGCGTGCTGGGCATCTCTGCGGCAGACCGGGTGCGGCGCGCCAAGGTGCGCATCGACGAACAGCTTGCCGATGGTGGCGCGCACGCGGTCAGCCTGAAGCCAATTGCGCAAGGCGTGCTGGTGCAGATCGACGCGGCGGCGTCGTTCATCCTGACGCCCGACGACACCGACCCTTCGCAGCAGGAAACGATGGACGGCGTGGCAAGGAAGGCGGCCGCAGCACTGGAAGAAGTGGTCACAGCGACACGCGAGGCGCGTGACCGGCGTTCGATCCTGCGCTCGGGGGGCTGGGTGGCGCTGGCCACACTGCTGCTGCTGGTCGCGCTGTGGGTCTGCGGCCGCGCCCGCAGCGCGGTCGAACGGCGCGCGTTGCGCAGCATCTCGGCCCGGGTCGAACGCCTGAGCCCGGGCGGCAAGGCGATGCTGCGGATGGAAAACGTCGCCGCCATCGTGGTGCGCCTGATGCGCATCACCTACTGGGCGGTGCTGCTGTTGCTGATGTACGAGTGGCTCAGCTTCGTGCTGCGGCAGTTTCCGTATTCGCGGGTCTGGGGTGAGCGGCTGAACGGGTTCTTGCTCGGTGCCATCGAGCGGATGCTGCTCGGCATCGTCGACGCGATTCCCGACCTGTTCACGGTGCTGTTGATCGTGCTGCTGGCGCGCTTCGCGATCGGCGTGCTGAAGGGGTTTTTCACACGCGTTCGCAGCGGCCAGATCAAGGTCGGTTGGTTGGAGCCCGACCTGGCCGAACCGACGCGCCACCTGTCCAGCGTGGCGATCTGGATGTTCACGCTGGCCATGTCGTACCCCTACCTGCCGGGTTCGCAGACCGATGCGTTCAAGGGCGTTTCGGTGATGGTGGGTTTGATGATTTCAGTGGGTGCTTCCAGCCTGGTCGGGCAGGCGGCCAGCGGGCTGATCCTGATCTACTCGCGCGTCATAAGGCGAGGTGAATATGTGCGCATCGCAGAGCATGAGGGCACCGTGGTGGATTTGGGTGTCTTCGCCACCCGCGTGCGCACCGGGCTGGGCGAGGAGTTGACGCTGCCCAATGCGCTGATCCTGAGCAACGTGACCAAAAACTACTCGCGCGCCGTGAAAGGCCCGGGCTTCGTGCTCGACACCACCGTCACCATCGGCTACGACACGCCGTGGCGTCAAGTGGAAGCGATGCTCGTGGAAGCCGCGCAGCGCACGCCCGGCGTGCTGGCCGACCCGAAGCCGAAGGTGTTCCAGATCGCGCTGTCTGACTTCTACCCCGAGTACCGGCTGGTCTGCCAGGCCATCCCGAGCGAACCGCGGCCGCGTGCCGAAGTGCTGACCGCCCTGCACGCGAACATCCAGGATGTGTTCAATACACGCGGCGTGCAGATCATGTCTCCGCACTACCTGGGCGATCCGGCACAGGCCAAGCTGGTGCCGGTAGACCAGTGGTTCACGCCGCCGGCGAAGCCGCCTGCGAGCTGAACGAGCTTGCCTCGAACAGCGCCGTGTAGCGCCGCTGCGCCCCGAAGGCATGTGTGTAGAAGGCGATGGCTGCGGCCGTATCACGGACGCGGAGGTAGGCGAAGACATCGTGGATGGAGGAGGGCATCGGGGCTCCTTGGCGAAGGTGGGAGGATGACTCGACAACTGGCTGCGGTGCTCGTGGGGCGAGACGCACGTCAAGCGCTGTTCGGGCGCTGGCCGATGAGCTTGTCGTATTCGCCTTGTGTGCCGATCCGGAACCAATGGACGCCGCCGCTTACCGGCAGACCGAGTGCTCGGTGGTACAGACCGACCCGGACGCTGTGAAATCGGCCGTCGAAGGATCTGCCTTGATCTGAGCGTGGTTCCGATGCGCGAGGGCTTGAATCTCCGGCGGGCAGCGACTACAGGCTCTGTCAGAAACGCTTTGACGCCGTGTGCTTCAAAGCTCACGCACCGGGCCGGCGCGATGGTCGGCAAGTGCTTCGGCGGCCATTGCATTGAGTTTGCCTGCGGCGGCATCTTGCTCGATTCGCCGATCCCACGCGCTGGCGTCGAACTCTGCAAACCAGTGTCGAAATTCAGCCAGCTCCGAAGGCTGCAGCGACTCGACGGCCTTTT
>JANNEI010000615.1:0-2094 GCA_031378565.1 Burkholderiales bacterium | reverse complement strand
CTACGGCGCGGTTCGTCCCGACGAAGGCGAGATGCGCTGGAACGGGCAGCGGGTCGACATCCGCAACCCACAGCAGGCGCGCGCGCTCGGCATCAGCATGGTGTTCCAGCACTTCAGCCTGTTCGACACCCTCACCGCGGCAGAGAACGTGTGGCTGGGCCTGGACAAGTCGCTGTCGCTGGCGGCGGTGACGCAGCGCATCGTCGAAGTCGCGAAGCTGTACGGGCTGCACGTGGACCCGCTGCGGCCGGTGCACACGCTGTCGGTTGGCGAGCGCCAGCGGGTCGAGATCGTGCGCGCGCTGATGACGAACCCGAAGCTGCTGATCCTCGACGAGCCTACGTCGGTGCTGACGCCGCAGGCGGTAGAAACCTTGTTCGTCACGCTGCGCCAACTGGCCGCCGAGGGCTGCAGCATCCTGTACATCAGCCACAAGCTCGACGAGATACGCGCGCTTTGCCACCACTGCACCGTGTTGCGCGCCGGCAGGGTGACGGGCGAGGTCGATCCGCGCCTTGAGACCAACGCGGGCCTGTCGCGCCTGATGATCGGTGCCGAGCCGCCGCAGTTGCAGCACCGCGCCGCGCGGCTCGGCGAGGTGGTGCTGGCCGTGCATGACCTGAGCCTGCCGCAGCTCGACCCGTTCGGCGTCACGCTGAAGGGCATCGAATTCGAGGTGCGGGCCGGCGAGATCGTCGGCGTCGCGGGCGTCTCGGGCAATGGCCAGCAGGAATTGATGGCCGCGTTGTCGGGCGAAGACCCGCGGGCGCAGCCTGAATCGATCCGCCTGTTCGGCCAGGCCATCGGCCGGCAGCCGCCGCAAACACGTCGCAAGGCCGGCCTGCATTTCGTGCCCGAAGAGCGGCTCGGGCGCGGTGCGGTGCCCACGCTGTCGCTGGCGCAGAACACGCTGCTGACGCGAACCGAAGCCGTCGGCCGCAGCGGCTGGATCGACCCCGCGCGCGTGACGGCGCTGGCGCGCAATTTGATCCAGCTTTTCAACGTGAAGGCGGGCGGGCCCGACGCGCCGGCCAAGAGCCTGTCGGGCGGCAACCTGCAAAAGTTCATCGTCGGCCGCGAGATCGAAGCGAAGCCGAAGCTGCTGGTGATTTCGCAGCCCACCTGGGGTGTCGATGTGGGTGCGGCGGCGCAGATTCGAGGTGAGCTGCTGAAGCTTCGCGACGACGGCTGCGCGGTGCTGGTGGTGAGTGAAGAGCTGGACGAACTGTTCGAGATCTGCGACCGGCTGCTGGTGATTGCGCAGGGCCGCGTGTCGCCGAGCGTCGCGACGGCGCAAGCGACGATTCCGATGGTCGGTGAGTGGATGAGCGGCTTGTGGGACCGCGCCCTCACCCCGACCCTCTCCCAGGGGGAAAGGGAGAAAAGCCCCCTCGCCCCTTTGGGCAGAGGGCTGGGGTGAGGGGCAGCGCAGGAGGCCAGCATGCTCAAGCTTGAACCCCGCCCCGAGCCGTCGAAGCGCATGTCGCTGCTGTCGCCGTTGCTGGCCCTGACCATCACCGTGGTCATCGGCACCATCCTGTTCATGCTGCTCGGCAAGGACCCGGTGCGCGGCCTGCAGATGTTTTTCGTCGAGCCGTTGAAGAGCTGGTACGGCGTGTCCGAACTGGCGATCAAGGCCACGCCGCTGCTGCTGATCGCGCTGGGCCTGGCGGTGTGCTTCCGCTCCAACGTGTGGAACATCGGTGCCGAGGGGCAATTCATTCTCGGTGCCATCACCGCCAGCGGCGTGGCGATGCTGGCCGACAAGGACACCGGCCGCTGGATCGTCGCCGCCATCCTGCTGGCCGGGGTGCTGGGCGGCATGTTCTGGGCGGCCATCGTCGCGCTTCTGCGCGACCGCTTCAACGCGAACGAAATCCTGGTCAGCCTGATGCTGGTCTACGTGGCCGAAATGGTGCTGAGCTACCTCGTCTACGGCCCCTGGAAGGACCCGGCCGGCTTCAACTTTCCGCAGACCATCACCTTCCTCGACGCGACCAAGGTGCCGCGCCTGTTCGCCGGCTCGCGGGTCAACATCGGCGTGCTGATCGCGCTGGCGATGGTGGGCGTGTTCTGGCTCTTCATGTTCCGCAG